>JBKJYI010000188.1:0-4653 GCA_046715855.1 Phycisphaerae bacterium | reverse complement strand
AGGCTGCACCGTTGTTGGATGGCGCCACGCTTTGCCCCTCAAACAATTCGGCTCTCGCCAGGCAAAGGTCGCTGGGTTCAACCGCGATGGCGGCTGCGCGCCGCAGCCCGAGTTCCACCACATCGGCGCCGCCCTGCATTCCTTGAAGAATGTTCCGAATGTAATGCGACAGGTAGGCCACGGTTTCGCCGGCGGCGGCCAGTCTTTCGTTCTGTACGCGCGATTCCTGGAGTCGAAGGTTGTCAATGGCCATTCCGGCGAGACGGCCGATAGCCACAACGAGGCGTAATTGTTCCTGCGTATAGGTGTGCCGCGACATGGAACAGTCGAGGTGGATCAGTCCGGCGACTTCGTCTCGAAGCAGAATGGGCACACAAATGATGCTTTTGAGTCCCAGGCGGTGGACGCTGTCCTGCTTGTTGTCGCTGCCGAACCGGTCGTCGGTCATGGCGTTCGCGCAGAGTACGCCCTCACGAGTTGCAAGCACATGATTAGTTATGGTTCGCGACGTTGTAATCTTGGTGCGCTGGCCTCCACGATCGCGAGTGCGCGACCGAACCACTTGCGGTACAAGTTCGCCCGTCTCGGAATTGCGCAGCAGCAATAGAAGCCGATCCGCGATGAGGTGCTCGAACAAGATGTCGCTCATCCGCTCCAGAAGCGCGTCCACCGTCGCGATGGATCCGATCGTCTCGGCAATTTTGAAAATGACATTCCAGGCCACAACCGCGTCCGCCGTTTCGGGGGGCTGCAAGATCACGCTGTCCTCGGAAGCATCGAACGCGGTCAGGATGGAAGACTCGCCCGCTCCACTGGACATGTCCACGTCGAGCAAATCGCGGATAGCCTGCGCGCCGGAGAAGCCTTCGACTTCTTCCTTGCCGGTGAAAACCAGCACGGTGCTGCCGACCTTGATCTGGTCGCCGTGCTTGAGAGTAATGGGGCTGATGACCCGCTGGCCATTGAGATACGTGCCATTGGAGCTATTGAGGTCCACCAGAACCCAGGAACCGTTGGCTGGGCGGATTTCGGCGTGCCGGCGGGAGGCCCCATGGTCGGTGAGATGGATGTGGTCGGAGGAACGACCAATAACTGCAGGTTCGTTGGGCGTCCGATAGGTGCGGCCTTTGTCGGGACCTTGAAGAACGTGCAACGTGGCCACGAGCGGAACCCCTAAGCAATGAATCGAGCCTGACTTTGCGCCGGTAAGCTCGTGTTGGATTCAATCCCGAAATTTGAACGAGTTACATGTCGCATCGCTTGCCCGCTAAAGACTCCGGAAGAAGCGCATGCTGGCGTAGGATCGTAGGTTGCCTCCCGAGCCGTGTCAACGGAGTCGCGAGTCCAAGCTGGCCTTCCTTGCCAGTTTGTTGACTAGCCCGCTGCATGAGCTAAAAGTGCGTCATTGAAGAACGAAGTGAGCAGATGAGCTAATCCCATGCGAAGGATTCAAAATGTTTGAACATCTAACGCCCCCGAAGAACGGTTCGACGATCACGATGCAGGCGGGCAAGCTGAATGTGCCTGATCGGCCCATCATCCCCTTCGTCGAAGGCGATGGGACCGGGCCGGACATCTGGCGGGCGTCGGTCAAAGTTTTCGATGCGGCGGTGGCCAAGGCCTACGGCGGCAAGCGGGCAATCGAGTGGTTCGAGGTTTATGCCGGGCAGAAGTCGTTCGACAAATACGGGACGTGGTTGCCGGAAGACACGGTCACAGCATTTCGGCGCTATCTGGTGGGTATCAAGGGGCCGCTCACGACGCCGATCGGGGGGGGCATCCGCTCGCTCAACGTGGCATTGCGGCAGAAGCTCGACCTGTACGTCTGCCTGCGCCCGGTGCGCTGGTTCAAGGGCGTGCCTTCACCGGTCAAGCATCCCGAGCGCGTGGACATGGTGATCTTCCGCGAGAATACCGAGGACATTTATGCGGGGATCGAGTGGGCGGCGGGGACACCCGAGGCCAAAAAGGTGATCGCGTTTTAGCAGGACGCAATGGCCGTTAAGACCATTCGCTTCCCGCAAACCAGCGGTATCGGTGTCAAGCCGGTCAGCAGCGAGGGCAGCAAGCGGCTCATCGAGGCCGCGATCAAGTTCGCGATCGAGGCCAAGAAGAAGAGCGTAACCATCGTTCACAAGGGCAATATCCAGAAGTACACGGAGGGTGCCTTCCGCGATTGGGGATACGAGCTGGCCGAGCAGAAATTCGGCGACAAGACGTACACATGGTCGAAATGGGAGCGCACCAAGAAAGAAAAAGGCGAGGAGGCCGCCAACTCCGAGCAAGAGGCCGCGCGAGCCGCAGGCAAGGTCATCATCAAGGACGCAATTGCGGACATCACACTGCAGCAAGTGCTGACGCGGCCGACGGATTTCGACGTCATCGCGACAACGAATTTGAATGGCGATTACCTGTCCGACGCACTGGCGGCACAGGTTGGGGGGATCGGCATCGCCCCCGGCGGCAACATTAATTATGCTACCGGTCACGCGGTATTTGAAGCCACGCACGGTACGGCGCCCAAATATGCCAACCAGGACAAGGTCAACCCCGGGAGCGTGATCTTGTCGGGTGAAATGATGTTGCGCTACATGGGCTGGAAGGAAGCCGCTGACTTGATCATCAAGGGGATGGACGGAGCAATCGGCGCGGCCGAAGTAACCTACGACTTCGAACGCCTCATGCGCGAAGAAGGCCGCCCGGCGAAACTGCTCCGTTGCTCCGAATTCGGCCAGTCCGTCGTCAAACACATGGGGTCGTAGTCGGATGGTTCAGTTGATAGAGGATATCGTTGGAGCCCTGCGCGCGGTGGATAATTCTGGTATTCCATTTAAGAACTTTCGACCCGGTGTGGGACCATACGGAGAACCTCAACTCGTCAAACTAATTGCTGCACATCTCGCTCAATCCTATCCTGAGCGTTATGAAGGTATAAAGACTTGCCGCGTCCCCGATGTCTTGATACCGGAGAGGTGGGCCCTGGAATTCAAAATCGTTCGTCCGTTTGGCGACAATGATGTGGAAGCTGAACATTGGTCGCAGAACCTCCTACATCCGTATGAAGGAAACGTGAGCGCGATCGGTGACTCGATAAAGTTGTTGAAGCGTGAGGGTAAAGAGGAACGAGGATTAATTGTCATTGTCTACGAACACGCAGAACCTCGAATCGATGTTGAGATTTTGGTATCGGCCTTTGAGCTGGTATCGCGGCAACTGCTTGGCCTTCATCTAGGCGAGCGTCGCTCACACGTTCTGAATAATTGCGTTCACCCCGTGCATCAGCGAACAACAATTTATGGCTGGCACCTGGGCTCTTGATAGGAAGTTACGATGATTCGCAAGCTCAAGTCGGGCGAATATCGTTTATATTCGCTCAAAAAGAACCCCAAGACGGGCAAGCGCCGCAATCTGGGGACTTTCACGACGCGGGAAGCGGCCGAAAAGCATGAGCGCGAGATTCAGTACTTCAAGCGACATTGAACGCGCTACTTCTTCGGCATTTCGCCCCAGTACATGTGCGGATGATTCCAGATGGGCTTGCCCTTGACGAAGTCGCCGTCCACGACAAACTCGTCGGAACGAAATGATCGCACCGAATTGTCGATGAAGAGCACATTTCCGATTCCTCGGTGATACGACGTACCCACATCGCCCTGATCTCCGCGAGGCGAATTCGTGTAGATATCGATCATCAGCACTGTTTGCGGCTTTTTTGAGAACTGGGTCGCAATCATAGGTTTCTTTTCGTCCAAGGGGGCGCGCATTTTGTCCAACACGATGTTCATCCCATAATGATACTGATTCATACCGGTACCACTCTTGTATGCTTTGGAAAGGTTTTTTGAGGGGCAGATCCACATGTGCAGTTCGGGGAACTCCCGTATGTACTTGCCGGCGCCTTCTACCTCTCGGTATGCGGGTGCGTTGAGATAGGGAGGCAACACATTGTACCAGGCAGAGTGAACCTTATGACCATTGGTGCCGGTCGTCCCTTCCATCGGCAGGTAGTCGTTGTACTCGTCACGATAGCACTGCATCGCGATGCCCCATTGCTTGAGGTTGTTCTGGCACTGGACGCCGCGGCTTAGCTCGCGGACTTTGCCTAGGCCTGGAAAAAGAATCGCCAGAAGTAGCAGAACCATTCCTATAACTAACAGTACTTCCATGAAGGTGACGCCGCGATGTGCGGTAAAGTCCGCGCGAGCATCGGGCTGGAAACGGGCGCGAAATGGCCGCAGTTTTCGTGATCGTGTCTTCGTCGTTGTCATCGGCATTGCTCCACGCCAAAAGAGCCACCCCGACCCCATTTTTCGAAAACTATGTCGCCGGCGCGCGGAATTGAACGCTTCGGCACGTCATGTCGAAAAGTGCGTAAAGTCCTTCATCGATGAGTCCGGCCTGCACGCGAAGCGATACAGAGTAGGCCCAGCCGCTCTCCGAAACCAGCGTGCGTAAAACCATTGGAATGGCCGCGTCAAGAACTTCCAGCGCGTCGCGGTTGCCGAGCCTGCCGACGGTCCTGGTCGGGGAAGGTCCCAGCCACATACTGAACCAGGACTTCGATCTCTCCAGGATGGTACGCGCCACCCGGGTCGGCGGGGCATCGTCCGCCCGCAGCCTCCAGAAAGTCAGTTCCACGAGCCGGCCATCACG
>JBKJYI010000187.1:0-5877 GCA_046715855.1 Phycisphaerae bacterium | reverse complement strand
ACCGTCGATTTGAATGTTGGGCCCCTTAATCCCCCCTTAGAAAGGGGGAGACAAAATGATGCTGTTCGGAGCTCCTGATGGGGACTAGGCTTGCGGGCATTGTTGGATCGTTGGTTCTGGTTGGCGGGGCCTGGGGCCAATCCATCTCCAAGCCATCGCAGCCTTCGCTGCCTGCAAAAAGTTCTTCCGAAAAGAAAACCGCGCCCGCCTTCCCTGAGTTAGCCATTCTGGATCGGTTTGTGGGTCAATGGGAAGTTTTCGAGTCCCATTACAATTCGATAGGCGAAGTGGTAGGGTCGGCGAAGGGTATTGAAGAAGGAGCTTGGATCCTGGACGGACGAGCGGTGCAACGAACCTACACGACCGGCGTGGAAGGAAATCTTTTCCGCGCGATCGGAACGATCACTTGGGATGGGGTGGAAAAACAGTTTGAGGGCACGTGGTTTGATAATGCGTCGATGAACGGGCCAACCGCTTTGGTCGGAACCTGGGACGACGGCTCGAAGACCATGACCTTTACACTCACATCGACGGGCCCGGCTGGCAAGCCGATACAACACAAAGTGATCGATCGGCTCGTCGATGAGGAGCACCGCATCGCGACCACTTTCAAAGTCACGGGAAACCAGGTCGAAAAAGTGATCGAGGTGCAATTCAAGCGGGCCCGGCCCTGCCCTCCGAATATCGGGATCGTCCGTGAGAATGTCGTTCCCGCCGAACCCAAAAATGTGCGGCCTTAAGGCGAAGCGGGTGCGAGGATTGTCTGGGCCTTCAGCGGCCAATCCGCTTTGATCACCGAGGTCACAACGATAATCGAGATGATGAAGGCGAGAGCGACCTTGGTGGCGGTGCCCATGGCAAAGCCGATGGCGGCGGAAATGCCCACGCGCGTGCCGTGAGCCAGCGAACCCTGAACAGAAAGCTCGCCAATGGCGGCGCCCAGGAAGCATCCGAGGAGGGCGCCGATGATGCTGCCAATGATGGGCAGCGGGATCGAAAAAAAAAGCAGGCCGGCGAAACCGCCAATGAGCGAGCCCCACGCCGCCTTGCGCGATCCGCCAGCGCGGCGGGTGATCATCGCGGACATAAGGAATTCGAGAATTTCGGCCAGAACCGCGAGGCCAAGCACCCAGAGAGTTGGGGTGACGCCGATCAGCTCCCACTGCGAGAGCCAGCCCATCAGGGCGGCACCGCCGGCAATCAGCCAGATTCCCGGTAATCGGACCGCGGACAGGACCACCCCGATGATGCAACCTGCACAAACCACGACCAACAAGGCAACTTTGCTCATGGTTCGATTATACTGGGAGCGGAGCCAACTGTATGGGCATGGAAAATCAGCCGGGAGTCGAAGTCGCGGTCATGATTCGCGATTTGATTTTTGAGACCAAAATCAAGTCCACGGCGCAGTCGTTGGGAATTAACCCGGCGGTGGTGCGGAGTCTCAGCGACTTGGAATCGTTGCTGGCAAGCACCGGCATACGACTGCTCATTGTTGATCTGAACACTGCCGGTCCGACCGCCTTTGACGCAATTCGTGCCGCCAAGAAAGCGGCGAGTGTGCGCGTGCTGGCCTTCGCGTCGCACGTGGATGTCGACCTTGCGAGCCTTGCGAACCAGGCCGGGGCTGACGAGGTTCTGCCGCGATCACGGTTTGCGTCGCAGTTGCCGCAACTGCTTCAACAAGCTGGCGATCGGGCTTGAGCAAGCACGTTATACGTATCCCAAAAATTAACTGCGCTTCAGCACTATCGCGCCGTCCACTGCTCCAGAACGGCATCACTTCTCTTCGTCGCGCAAGTTGGTGGGATATTCCGGACAAGAGCGTTTGTCGTGGTATCTGGATGGAGGCAGCCCGGTAGTGCCACTGCACCAAGAGGCCCGCAGTGCAGATTGGGCGTCTCCGCTTGACAGGGCCAGCTTAGTGTGCGGGCTTGGCGCCAGCGCGAATGGGAAGTTGGTCAAGCACCACGGCTGCAAGCGATTACGACCTTGGCGCGACTCACTTCACGGGAGTGACAAACCAAGATTCGCGTTCATTTTCACTTCTTAAGCGTGGCCCGTGCCCAGGTTGATGGGTCCGCGTACCACAGCAGATCGTCGCCGACGGTGAGAAATTGCTGGCCGTGGTCGGTGTCTTCCAGCATGTAGTAAAAGCCCATGCGGGCGTGCTCGTGCGGCTCGAACCCCACCAAACATTCGGCGGGAATCATGGCCTCCATGCTGTAGGCGTCGGTTTCGACGTGCGAGGCTACGCGGATGAGGTGGGTTGGGATTGGCGGCGGCTCTTCGCGGGCGCGCTGGAACGTGCCGGTGCCGGTGGCAGGGAACTGTCGATTTCCGATTGTCGATTTTCGATTTGAGATTTCAGAATTGAGATTTGAGATTTCAGATTTCAGATTTGAGATGCTTTTGCCGGCTGCGCGATCTGATGGGAAGGCACCGCCAGTGGGAAGAAAATAGAACTGCTGGCAGAAGCGAGTCGCGCGTTTGTTTTCCGCCGATGGTCGCGTGTCGGTGCAGAGGCGGAGGTTGTCGCCTTTCCAGAAGTTCGCCGGGTCGCATCGGAGCGGAGTCCTCTTGTTGATGACGTGCGTGGCGATGCAAATTCCCTGTTCATTCCAGCACGCCCGTACGGGTGCGTACTCTGGCCGATTGTCGAGTGTGCCGAAAGCGGGCAAGAGTTCGGCGTCGGTCCAGCCGGTGAGGAGGCCGTCGATGGGCGGCAGATCGGCGCGGTATCGCAATGGAAATTCAAAGGTGAAGAGCGAGCGATTGGGAATGAGAGTACCCATTCGTGATTGTTATACCAGCAGAAAACAAACGAAACCATCGTTGCACCTTGTTTCGCGGCAAGGCCACGTCAGGAAAATGTGATATTTGAAATCAAATCTCCGATTGAGCGGGACTGATTTCGCATGTCGGCCGAGCGCCTTCGAAGGCGGGTCTGCGTCTTGACGATGCCACTCGTGGTTACGAAGTCCGGGAGTCTGCTCGAACTGAAGTTCGCGGCTTGCTAACGTGCAGAGTGGGATTTCTGGAGTTCGACAAAGCGGTGGGTCAGTCGGCGGTGGGCTTCGACCAGGTCGCGGCAGACCAGTTCGACGCGGCGGTTGATGTCGCGGCGCTCGCGAACGACGCGGCGGACGAGCTGGCGCATTTTGCGGTATTTGGCGGCCATCTGCAGCGATTGTTCCCTGCGGCGCAAAGCTTTTTCTGAGGCGTCCAGCAAGGCCTCCGATGAAAATGGCTTGGGTAGAATTTCGTGGCCGGTTCCGCTCAATGCTTTGACGCAGGCAGCTAGATTCTTCGAATCGCAAATGCAAATGAGCGCTGGCGTAAGGTTTGCATAAACGCCGAGCTTCGCCTCGCAACCTTCCATTCCGTCTGCGTCAAGAACAATTAGATCGTGCGTGCTTGACCGATCCGCATCCGAAGCAAGCGTAGCGACTGTTTCGCATGTCAATTGGATATCGTGTTGCTGAGTGAAGGCGGAAGCTACTCGATCGAGCGTGGCGGGGTCCTGCGAAGCGATGAGGATTTTTTTTACGCGGTCGGCGGCCTGCCGGGCAGCTCGATGGTGACCGTCGTTCCCGTCCCTGGCTTCGAATCGATCCACAATCGCCCGCCGTTGATCTCCGCGAGGCGATAGCCCCTCGTAAGACCCATGCCTCGTCCGCGGCCAGCCGGCCGGTGCGAGAAGAACGGATCGAATGCGTGCTCGAGAACTTCCGGAGACATCCCCGGCCCGCTGTCGCTCACCACGATCCGCACGGTCTCATCGGAAGGCCGCGACGGGGAGTTAATTTGTACGCGGCTGGCGATCGACGAACACGCCTGCAGGGCGTTCTCGATCACGCTGGTGATGATTTCCTGAAGCTGGCCACTGTCGGCAAAAACGGTGAGGGCGGGATCGACATTTCCTGCGTTGATTTGCCCGCGCGGCGCCATGGAAGGTTGTTTCCAATGCTGCAACGCGTTTCGCAGGACCTGATGAAGCGGCAGAAGTTTTGGATTGGGGGGATCGGGCTTGGCGAACTTCATGAGATCGAGCACAATCTGCGAGGCTTTTTTTGCCTGCTCGACGACAATTTCCATCGCCCGGTGGCGCTCGGGCTCGACGGCCAGATCCAGCTCCATTTGTGCGCGGCCGGAAATAACCGCGAGAGGGTTGTTGAGTTCGTGGGCGGCGCCGGCAGCCATCTCCCCCACCATGGAAATGGAGCGCATGCGGACCAATTTGGATTCGGCCGCGCGGCAGCGACGATTGAGATCGAGCAGTTCCTGGGTCATCGATTCGGAGCCTGATCGAGCGCCCGACCACGCGATGGCCAGTCCGATCGTTCGGAAGAGAAGCGCCCAGGAAGGATCATTGGCGTGCAACGGAAATGCGAAGTCGTTGGAGCGGGCGAGCAAAACGCCCGCCTGCATTCCAGCGAGTTCGATGGGAATGGTTCGCAGGCTCCGGGGTGCGGCATTTTGCGTGACACTGCGCCATAATTTTTCTGACGCGGAACTCGAAGACTCTGGAGTGTCTGCTTCGACCACGACGGCGCGCCGGGCTATGTCGCCGGGTGTAAAGAATCCTGCATGAACATTGCGGCCTGCGCCTTTCTGGGCATAGACAACCACGGTCTCTGCATCGAATACGCCGGCCAACGTCTCGGCAGCGGCGGCGCACACGTCGCCGAGGAGATCGTTTTCACTGACCAGTGAAGTGAACCTCGCCACCGCATCGACGCATGCCGACCGGCGTGCAAGCCGCTCATTATCGGCGGACAAGCGGGCATTGGCTTGGGTCAATCGTTGCTGGACCTCGTGGTCCAAAGAAGTCGGCGCAGCTTCGCCCGCTTCGTGCAGGCCCAGCACTTCGCGAATGGGCTTCATTCTGTCGGGCAATTGGCGAATGACCTGATCCACTGCGTCCGGACGAAGACCAAGAGGCGCAGCGAGCTGCTCGACTGCGTCTGCGTGTTGATAACCGGAAAAGCCGATGCCGAGTTTGCGCACCAGGTTGTCGGCGAGGTGAACGATGCGCACGAGTTGAGCATGCCCAAGTGAGGACGGCAGATCGTCCGGGTTTTGGTGGTGCAGCCAGACGCATTCCTGTACCGCTTGCGGAAGGTGCCAGCGCGTGGCGAGCCGCTTGCCGGCCACGGTGTGATCCAGGCCGAAGACCTCGGTTTCGACTTCGCTGATGCAGGCGTGGCGGCGCTGGGCGTAATCGGCGGCCTTCGCGTAGCTTTTGGGCAGGCAGACGTCGAGGGCGATCTTGCCAATGTCGTGAAGCAGGCCGCAGACAAAGGCGTTTCCGGCCAGTTCGCTGCCGCCAAGCCGCTGGGCGATCAATTCCGCGGCGCAGGCAACGGCCAGGCTGTGCTCCCAGAGCCCGGTGCGAATTTTCGACTCGGCCTCGTCGCCCGATTTCACCGAAAGAGTTTCGAAAAATTGACTGGAAAGAGCGGCGTTGCGAACCGTGCGCATCCCGAGCCGGGTCACCGCCTTGGTGACGGTCATCGACTGTGCGCGCACGCCGAGATCGGCGCGGCGCACGAGGCGGAGAATGCCCGCGGTCAGGGCGGCGTGGGACTCGATGATGGAGACGACATCGCGGGCCGAGCTATCTTCCGAAGAAGTGACTGTAATTAGTCGCGCGACCACACCAGGAAGCGCGGGGAGTCGATCCAGATGATTGAGGATCAGTTCGACGCGCTCGCGCGAGGACGCAGGCGCTGCGGGAACAGGCGATTGCGTAGGAGCCACCGTCAATTTTGCCTCCCGCAAATCCGGCGGCGACTCCGGGTATTACGCGACCTTGACCAGATCGGCGATGCGATTGATCACCAGGTTGATGTCGAAGGGCTTGCGGATGAACTC
>JBKJYI010000186.1:0-5566 GCA_046715855.1 Phycisphaerae bacterium | reverse complement strand
GTTCGACAACGGCCGGCTCGCCTCGCCCGTGCAGAGCGCCGCCCGCCGGCCGCTGAAGTCGCTGACCGACATGCTGAAGGGCAAGCAGGGCCGCTTCCGCGAGAACCTGCTCGGCAAGCGCGTCGATTATTCCGCCCGCAGCGTGATCGTGGTCGGCCCGCGGCTCCGCCTGCACCAGTGCGGTCTGCCCAAGAAGATCGCGCTGGAATTGTTCCAGCCGTTCATCATTCGCAAGCTCAAGGAGCGCGGCCTGGCCGACACGATCAAGTCGGCGAAGAAGATGCTCGAGCGCCGCGACCAGGCGATCTGGGACATTCTTGAAGAAGTGATCTATCAGCATCCTGTGCTGCTCAACCGCGCCCCCACGCTTCACCGCATGGGCATTCAGGCATTCGAGCCGGTGCTCGTCGAGGGCAACGCGATCAAGATTCACCCGCTGGTGTGCCGCGGATTCAACGCCGATTTTGACGGCGACCAGATGGCGGTTCACCTGCCACTTTCGATTGAGGCGCAGGTCGAGGCCCACGTGCTCATGATGTCGACGAACAACATCTTCAGTCCGGCCAACGGCAGCCCGATCATGTCGCCCACGCAGGACGTCGTGCTCGGCTCGTTCTATCTCACGACCGATCACATTACTCCGAAGATCGACGAGAAGGACGCGCCGAAGTTTTCCAGCACGTTTGAGGCCATGACCGCCTACGATCAGAAGCGGATTGCGATTCATGACCGGATCGTGGTTCGCATCAATAACGATCGCGTGGTGTCGGATTTGAAGAGCGCGGCGGCACCGATGCCGGCGCACCGTCGGGTCGTTACGACGATTGGTCGCGTGATTTTCAATGATATCCTGCCTCCGGCCATGCCGTTTTACAACACGGGACTTTCGCAGAAGGGTCTGATGCGGGTGGTGGCCGACTGCCACGAGCAGCTGGGCCGCTCGGCGACGATTGACCTGCTCGACAACATCAAGGAGATCGGGTTCAAGCGCAGCACGCTGGCGGGTTTGTCATTCGGTCTCACCGACATGCGTGTTCCTCAGGCCAAGCAGAAGATCATCGACGTGGCCCAGAAGAAGGTGGACGAAGTGCAGAAGGCCTTCGACCAGGGCACGCTGACGCGGCTGGAGCGCTACAACCAGATCATCGATATCTGGATTCACGCTCGCGAGCTGGTGACGCAGGCGATGATGATCGAACTGCGCGACGACTATCGCACGCCGACCGGCGACTATCGCGGCCCGGGCGACGCCGACGGCAAACCGTACCTCAATCCGATTTATCTTATGACGCAGTCGGGAGCCCGCGGCAGCGTGGATCAGATTCGACAGCTTGCTGGCATGCGGGCCCTGATGGCCAAGCCCTCGGGCGAAATCATCGAGACACCCATCAAGGCTAATTTCCGCGAGGGTCTTTCGGTGCTCGAGTACTTCAGCTCGACGCACGGCGCCCGCAAGGGTCTGGCCGATACCGCTCTTAAGACGGCCGACTCAGGGTATCTGACTCGCAAGCTCGCGGACGTGGCCCAGAACGTCATCGTGAACGAGCACGACTGCGGCACGATTAACGGCGTGACCAAAGCGGCCACCTACAAGGGCGAGGAAGTCGACATCAGTCTTCGCGAGAACATCGTGGGCCGCACCGGCCGCGATCCGATTCGCAACATGATGACCGACGAATCGATCTTGAAGGAAAACGAACTAATCACCAAGGAGATCGCCGCTCGGATTGAGGGCCTTGGCCTCGATAAGATCCGCGTGCGCAGCCCGCTCACTTGCGAGAATTCGCGCGGCGTTTGTGCTCTGTGCTACGGCATGGATATGTCTACCGGCCGCCTCGTCGAAGAGGGGCTTGCGGTGGGCATCATCGGAGCCCAGTCCATCGGCGAACCGGGAACGCAGCTGACCATGCGTACCTTCCACACCGGGGGCGTGGCCCAGAAGACCGCGCTCGAAAACATGCTCAAGGCGACGCAAAAGGGCATCGTGAAGTATCACGATCTCAATCCCGTCAAGGTCAAGAACGAGGACGGGACGACGCGCACCGTGGTGCTCAAGCGCAACGGCGAAATCCTGATTGTGGATGAGAAGGGACGCGAGCTTTCGCGTGACAAAGTGCCGTACGGCGCCGTGCTCAAAGTAGAGGACGGCCAGCAGGTCTCCCGCCGCGACGTGCTTTGCGAATGGGATCCGCACATGACGCCGATCCTGGCCGAGGTCGCGGGTTTTGTCCGCTTCCAGGACGTGGCCGAAGGTGAAACCGTCCGCCTCGAGCAGGAAGGCGGCAAGGCGAAGTACGTGGTCATCGAGCATAAGGGTGAAAAGCACCCGCAGGTGGTCATCGAGGACAAGCAAGGCAACGTGCTCGATTATCACTATCTGCCGGCGAAGGCCCGTATCGAACTTTCCGAAGGCCAGGCGATTTCGCCGGGCGTCGAACTTGCCCGTCAGCCTCGCGCCATGGGTGGAACGCAGGACATCACCGGCGGTCTGCCGCGAGTAACGGAGATTTTCGAAGCTCGCCGTCCCAAGGAGCCGGCCGTCATGGCGGAGATCGGCGGACAGATTGAGATTCGGCCTGATAAGCGGCGCGGCAAGATGACCATCATCGTGCGCAGCGAAAGCGGCATGGAGAAGGAGCATCACGTTCCGCAGGACAAGCACCTGCTGGTGCACGCGGGCGACTTCGTCGAGGCGGGCGATCCACTGGTCGAGGGACCGCTTATTCCGCACGATATCCTGCGCATCAAAGGCGAAGAAGCGCTTCAGAATTATCTTCTGGCGGAGGTGCAGGCGGTTTATCGCAGCCAAAACGTCGGTATTAACGACAAGCACCTGGAAGTGATCATTACCCAGATGCTTCGCAAGGTGAAAATCGAGCAGCCCGGTGATTCGAAGTTCCTGCCGGGAGAGGTGGTGGATAAGTTCGAATTCCGCATGGAGAACGAGCGGCTCTCCAAGAGCACGGTGGTGAGCAATGCCGGCGATACGAAGCTTTCGGTCGGCCAGGTGGTGATGAAGTCCGAGCTTTCCGAGGCCAATGCCGAGGCGGAGGCGGCCGGCGGCGAGACCGCCAAGGGCAAGAAGCCCAAGGCGGCGCAGGCGACCGCGCTCTTGCTGGGCATTACCAAGGCCAGTCTTTCGAGCGAATCGTTCATCTCGGCGGCTTCGTTCCAGGAGACCACCAAGGTGCTCACCGAGGCGGCGCTTTCGGGTGCGACGGATTACCTTCGCGGCTTGAAGGAAAACGTGATCCTTGGACACCTGATCCCGGCCGGATCAGGATATCGACGCTACCAGAAGATGAAGGTCAAGCACCTGGGCGAGCCGATCCCGGCCCCGGCGGACATCCCGGCCGAGATTCCGGTGGTCGAAATGCCAACGATGATGGAGTCGGCGTCGATTCCGACGGCCGACGGACAAACCATCGGCGGCGATTCGATGACGCTGGTGGATTCATCCGGCGAAATCATGAACAACGGCGGAAACGGGCCGACTGTTCCGTAAATTAGGTAAATGTGGTTAAGGCAGAATGTCGGCCGCCGGAGTTCGTAAGGGCTTCAGCGGCCGATCTTTTTTGCCACACATCATTGAGCACGATTGCTTCCGGGTTTGGACTACTGGGCATACCGATGCTACCTTGCCGATGGTTGCGGGCGACGGCGGTATGGCGGAGCGGACTTTTTTATCTGAGCGCGTGAGGAGTATGGGGCCGTCGGGGATCCGGCGGATATTCGATCTTGGCGCTTCGCTGAAGGACCCCATCGACTTATCCATCGGGCAGCCGGACTTCAAGGTGCCCGAGGTCGTCAAGCGGGCGATGGTTCGGGCCATTGAGAGCGATCGCACAGGATATACGAACACCCGTGGCATTGCGGAACTTCGCGAGGCGATTCATGCCCGGTTGCTGGATGAGTTGCAATGGGATATGCCATGCTTTGTCACCAGCGGCGTATCCGGCGGGCTGATGCTGGCCTGCCTGGCGTGTCTTAATCCCGGCGATGAAGTGCTGCTGGCCGATCCGTACTTCGTCTCGTATCCGCACCTGGTCCGGCTGGCGGGCGCTGTTCCGGTGATGGTGAGCACGTACGACGACTTTCAGCTTCACCCGGAGCGCTTCGCCGCGGCGATCACGCCGAAAACCAGGATGATTCTCATCGCATCCCCGGGAAATCCGACGGGAGTCGTGTATCGGCGCGAAGACATTGAAGCGCTGGGGGCACTGGCCCGCAAACACGATCTGCTCATCGTTAGTGATGAGATCTATGAGTCGCTGGTTTACGTTGGTCCAAGTCCCACGCCGGTTCGATTCGCTCCAGAGCGCACTGTCTTGCTGCGCGGCTTTGGCAAGTCGCACGCCCTGACGGGACTGCGCATCGCCTACGCGGCGGGACCCGCGCACATCATTAACGAGATGTCTAAGCTCCAGCAGTACACATTTGTCTGCGCTCCCCATCCAGCACAGCACGGGGCCATGGCGGCGCTCGACACCGACATGTCGCGGCAGGTCGCAGAGTATCGCGGCAAGCGCGATTTTGTATGCAGCCAGTTGGAAGGCGCGCTCGAGTTCGTCAGGCCGTCGGGGGGCTTTTACGTGTTTCCGCGCGTTCCCAAACAGTACGGCTCCGCCAGCGAGTTCGTCGCGGCCGCCATCAAGAAAAACCTGCTCATCATTCCCGGCGAAGTATTCAGCGCCGCGGACACGCACGTGCGCATCAGCTACGCCGCCTCCGACGAAAAACTTCGCCGCGGCTGCGAAATCCTCCGCGAATTAGCAAAGTAAATTTTTCAATCAATCAAGCTCGAACCCTTTTTGCGGCCCAGGCGGCCAGAAGTTCGCGGTTGATTTTGGCGTTGTGGCGGATGTCCACGGGCAGGGAGGGGTGGAAGAGAACTTGAAACTTGAGATCGGAGATTTCAGATTTGAAATTGGAAATTTGAGATTCGAAAAGGGCGAATTGCTGAGTGGCGATCGCCAGGAGTTGATTCGAAGCGGCCGTCGAAAGCACTTTGGATTCGAGTGAATCTCCTACTCTTGGGGCGTCTTTTACCAACTGGGCCACTTTACTCTCACACCGGCCCTCTCCCTGGAGGGGAGAGGGGCTGAGCGCGAGGATATCGATAGCAAGCGTGCGAGCGCGGGGGCCCCGGCGGGCGTGGCCGGATTTGAGCTCGACGACAAGAACCGGAATTTGTTGACCTGGCGAGCCAATACCGATGAGGGCGCAGCGGGCCACTGCCGGGTGTTGGTTGAAGATGGGCTCAATGCATTCAGTGAAGAGTGTGCCAGGCGGCGTTTGGACGCGGTGGGCCTTGCGGCCACAAAACCAAAGACGGCCTGGTTCGTCGAAGTAGCCAAGGTCGCCGATACGGTGCCAAGTGGTGGCACCATCTTTGATTTTGGAAACGGCGTTGGCACGGGGGAGGTTAAAGTATTCTCTTGTGACTGCGGGGCCGGAGACGCAAATTTCGCCGACATGGGCTTCCGGCGCGAGGAGATCGTCGGACCAGGCGGGGACGGGGTCGTCGATGATGCGGATGATGCGGACTTCGTCGCCGGCGACGGGG
>JBKJYI010000185.1:0-9139 GCA_046715855.1 Phycisphaerae bacterium | reverse complement strand
GAAGACAAGCGGCTGACCAAGGGCATCGAACGCGCCCAGCGAAAAGTCGAGGAGCGGAACTTTTCCACTCGCAAACACTTGCTCGAATGGGACGAGCCCATGGACTTCCAGCGCCGGGAATTTTATTCCGCGCGACAGCGAATCCTCGAAGAACGCGATCTCCCCGACCTGATCTTCGCCACCATCGACATCGCTATCCAATCGACGCTTAAACTCTTTCTCAGCGGCCACTACCGCCAGACCGCCATCGTCGAATGGTGCCGCGCCAACCTCGACCTCACCGTGGATGAGGACAGCATCAACGTTTCCGATTTGGACTCGGTCGCGGCCAGCATCCGCAAGGTCGCCCGCAACGAGGCCCAGGATCAAATCCGCACCTCGCTCGGTGAATACATCGACGCCGATGAGCCCCCGGCCAATTGGGACCTCGGCGGCCTCACCCAGTGGGCCAAGCGGGCTTACGATTTCCAGGTCTCGCAAAATCAGCTTCGCAAGATGGAGCCGAGCGAAATCGAAGAAGCGCTCTTCGAAGCCGCCAAAGCGCACATCGAAAAGGCCGACTTCGAGGGCGTCTCCGTTTTCCTCGACCCGCAATTTCCCCATCGCGCCCTGACCGATTGGGCCAAGTCAAAGTTCAGCATTCCCGTCGTACTCGACGAAATCTTGGACAAACCCGCCGATGCCATACGCGAGTTGCTCGATGCGCGCGTCCGCGACGCGTACCGCCAGCGCGAGATCGCCTACCCCGTCGAGTGGGTCCTCGAGCGCGCCATCGGCGAAGAGGGCACCGAAAGCGCTACCTCCGCGCAAACCATCCTCAACTGGGTCAACGGCAAGTTCAACGTCAGCTGGAAGCTCGAAGGCATTCAAGGACGCTCCGTCATCGAAGTTCGCGACAAAATGCTGGAGCTCAATCGCGAGTATTTCGCTGGCCGTCTTGAAAAAGAAATCGACGCCGCCATCGCGGGCAAATCCCGCGAACAGGCCATCGAGTGGGCCCAGCGCCGCTTCGGCCGCGCCTGGAACCAGCAACGCTTCGATCGCGACCAAGCCAGTGCCGTGGAGCGAGCCGCGAACTTCAGTTCGCGCGGACCGTCGGATTCTGTCCGCGACGCTATCGTCGCCCAAGGCCGCGAAATGCTCCGCTGGGAACTCACCCGCCTCGAGCACTTCGTCCTGCTGCGCATCTACGATCAGGCGTGGAAAGACCACCTCCTCGAAATGGACCACCTCAAAACAGCCATCATGCAGCGGCCACTCGGCGGCGATCAGACCCACCCCCAAAGCCAGTTCGCCATCGAGGGCCGCCAGCTCTTCGACCAGATGTGGTCGCGCATCGCCGGCCGCGTCACCGACATGATCTTCAAAGTCCGGGCCGCGGGAACCGGCGAAAATGAAGCCCGCGACGGCACGGCACCGCGCACCGCAGCCGCCGCGCCTCTCGTCTTCCGCCACGCCGAAGCCACGGGCGCAGGCTTCTCCGCCCCAAGCGCCGACCAGCAGGCCGCGATGAAAGCCCAGGGCGTCGAAGCCAAGATCGAGACCATCCGCCGCGAAGAACCCAAAGTCGGCCGCAATGACCCTTGCCCCTGTGGCAGCGGCAAAAAATTCAAACAATGCCACGGAAGAGGAGCGTGAAATCCGCAATTAGAGGAAAACGACTTGGGTCACGAAATTCGCCGGGTTCCCCTGTCGCCGCAAGTTGCGCGATGAGCCGGATCGCTTCTCCAACGGAATGCTTTTGATAGTGGAAGTAGATGATTCCCTCATGGCTGTTGGCAAGACGCGCCAAGTTAAGAAAATCTTGATCGCAGGTAATGAGAACGCGTTGGTGAGCCCGGCAAAATTCCAGCTGTTCGGCGTCGGATGCACCCAACAAGTCGGCTTCTTGTGGAATAGTTACATCAGGGCCCCGTCGAACCAAACCGGCGGCGAGGGCAGCGTGAACGCTTTCATCAAGATGAAACCGAATTGGCATCCTTGCCGACCCCAGCCGCCTGCCGTCGTTTGAATTCTTCTACAAGCTTCTCATCCTCCGCGTAGGCTTGGTGAATCTCCTCGCGATGATCATGGCAATAAGCAAGTGCCGCGTAAACGTCCGCCAGGGTGATGTGGGGGTACCCGTCAACCACTTCATCCGCGCTCATGCCGTGGAACTCATGCAGCGCGACGATATCCTGCACGCGGATTCGCGTACCCTTGATCCGGGGTCTGCCCGTGCATCGATCCGCCGTCGCCTCGATATGTTGGTCTATAACCGCCAACACCATACGATTGTCTCCAACAAGAGTATACGAGCCCTGGAACCCTAAAAAAAGTGCCATGCGTGCAATCGGTGCCTGAAAAAATGAATGCTTGGCAGTTTTTCATCGACGTCGGTGGCACGTTTACGGACGTCGTGGCCATCTCTCCCGAGGGTGTGCTTCGCACGCACAAGATCCTCAGCTCCGGTGCGATTCGCGGCCAAGGCACGGTGTCCAACGATGGCAAACATATCACCGATCCCGCCCGCATCGGCGACCCTTCCGACTTCTGGAAATCCTATGTCCTTAATACGTTACCAAGTTACCACATTACCACATTACCAAATCAAATTGCCGCGTTTGAGTCCTCTACCGGCACATTAACGCTCGCCAGTCCGATCAAACCAGGCAACGTCGAGTACGAGCTTCGTTCCCACGAAGAAGCACCCGTCGTCGCCATCCGCTATTTGATGAGCCTGCGTCTCACCGACCCCATTGGCCCCATCGAAGTTCGCTTGGGCACGACCCGCGCGACCAATGCCTTGCTTGAACGCAAAGGGGCGCGAACCGCTTTCGTCACTACCAAGGGTTTGGCCGACGTGCTCAAAATCGGCTATCAGGACCGCCCCGACCTCTTCAAGCTCAACATCCGCAAACGCGACGAACTGGCCGAGTGCGTGATCGAAATCGACGAGCGTCTGACCGCAAAAGGTGATGCGCTGCGATCGCCAGACGAAGAGGCAGTCAGGTTGCAATTGCAAACCGCTCGCAATCAGGGCATTGAAGCACTCGCCATCTGCCTCCTTCATTCGCACGTGAATCCTGTGCATGAGGATTTCGTTGCCCACCTCGCCGAAAAAATCGGCTTCAAACAGATTTCCATTTCCTCCCGCCTCACACGCCTCGAACGCATCGTGCCACGCGGTGACACCACGATGGTGGACGCATATCTCAGCCGCACAATTCGCGGCTTCGTCGCTTCCCTCCGCAAGTCGATGCCTCAGGCAAAAATCCAACTGATGACCAGCAATGGCGGCCTCATCGACGCCGACTCCGCCGGCGGAAAGGACACCATCCTCAGCGGACCCGCCGGTGGTGTCCTCGGCTGCGCCCACATCAGCCGCGCCGCCGGCTTCAATCGCGTCATCGGCTTCGACATGGGCGGCACCAGCACCGACGTAATCCGCATTGGAGGTCGCGACCAAGACGGGAGCGAACTCACTGCCAACGACTTCGAATACCAGCACGAAACCGTCAAGGCCGGCGTCCGCATCGTCACTCCCATGCTCGCCGTCGAAACCGTCGCCGCCGGTGGCGGGAGCATCTGCGCCTTCGATGGCCAGAAACTCACCGTCGGTCCGCACAGCGCCGGCGCCGACCCGGGCCCAGCGTGCTATGGGCGCGGCGGCCCGCTCACCATAACCGACATGAATCTTTTTCTAGGCCGCCTCTCCGCTGCGCACTTTCCTTTCAACCTCGACCACAGCGTTGTGCAGACAAAGCTCGCCGCACTCAGCGAAGCGGTCCGCGTCGCCACCGGCTCGTCACTTACGCCGCAGGAACTCGCCTCCGGGTTCATTGAGATCGCCAATGCTCACATGGCCGCCGCCATCCGCAAAGTCTCCATCGCCAAAGGCTACGACCCCGCCGACTACACCCTCACCACTTTCGGCGGCGCCGGAGGCCAGCACGCCTGCGCGATCGCCGACGCTCTCCATATTCCGCGAGTACTCTGCAGCCCCTACGCAGGGGTATTGAGCGCACTGGGAATCGGAACGGCCCCGATTAAGCGCGTCCGCGAGCACAGCGTAAACGCGGCTCTAAGTGCAGGATCGATTCACGAGATTCTTCATTCCGCGAAACGAGTAGCGGGCGAATTATTGAATGAACTGCGCGCCGATGGAGTTCGACCTTCCGCCGCGACCCAGACCAAAACCACATTGGATGTCTGCTACGCGGGCCAATCAACCTGGCTCACCGTCCACACCGGCTCGCCCCAGACGATCCGCGCGGAATTCGAACGACACCATCGACAACTGTACGGCTATATCCACGCCGCGCGCGACCTTGAGATTCGCGTGCTGCGCGTCGAAGTTTCTGCGGCCAGCCAATCGCGATTCTCTTCCGCGGAATCTCTCCCAACATCCAGTGCCAAATCGTCGCATTATGGAACCCAGGTCCGGCAAAGCGCCGATATCCCGGCCAGCCGCACCCATACCATGACCGTTCCCCGTGAAGCCCGCACAGTACCCTTGTACACGCGCGAAACCCTCGACTCGGCAGCTTCGCTTGTGGGTCCCACGATCCTGATCGAGGACACCAGCACCATCGTCATCGACCCCGGCTGGAACGCGAAACTTCTGCCCGGCGGAGAGATTCTGCTCGAACGAATGATTGACTCGCCCAAAGAATCGGTCGCAGGTCGGCAGGCTGGTTTGAAATCTCAAATCTCAAATCTGAAATCCGGAATAGGCTCTCCTCCAACTGCCCAAATCTCGTTTAAAATTTCGACGCGCAATGACCTCGATGCCACATCGCCACATCACCACCTCGCCACATCACCACCTTCCCCTATTCGCCTCGAACTCTTCAACAACCAGTTCGCCGCCATCGCCGAGCAGATGGGCGTCACTCTTCGCCGTACGGCCTTATCCACAAACGTAAAAGAGCGCCTTGATTTTTCCTGTGCCGTATTCACATCCAACGGCGAACTGGTGGTCAACGCCCCGCACATACCCGTGCACCTCGGCGGCATGAGCGAATGCGTGAAATGCCTGATCGAAGATGTGAAAGTCTTTGAGCCCGGCGACGTCTGCATCACCAACGACCCCTTCCGCGGCGGTTCCCACCTCAACGACATCACCGTAATAACTCCGGTGTTCGTAGACGCTGTTTCCCCTCTCCCCGTGGGAGAGGGGTCAGTGGTGAGGGCTAGCAGTTCCCCCTCGTCTGCGCGCGGCCCAATCGACCCGATTGCCACATCGCCGCATTTTTTCGTGGCTAGCCGCGCCCACCACGCCGAAATCGGCGGAATCCGTCCCGGCTCCATGCCCCCCGAATCCAAAAATCTTGCCGAAGAAGGTGTGCTCATCCGCGCATTTCATTGGACAAAGAATGGAATCCCTCAGTCGGACGAGTTAAGAAATCTGATAACGAAGTCTGCATATCCGTCGCGCAACCCCGACGACAACCTCGCCGACATTACCGCTCAGATCGCGGCCAATCAAACCGGCGTTCACGCGCTCCTCTCCATGGTGTCACAGCAT
The DNA here is from genome assembly GCA_046715855.1 of Phycisphaerae bacterium. Lineage (GTDB taxonomy): Bacteria > Planctomycetota > Phycisphaerae > UBA1845 > UBA1845 > CAZAMB01. Next base: position 3,630 of record JBKJYI010000185.1, on the reverse strand, counting down.
GGTATTGCGACCGTGCAGGCCTACATGCAGCACATTCAAACTGCCGCCGAAAGCAAAATGCGCGCCGCACTTCGCAAGCTCCCCGTAGGCGTCCACAAATTCGCAGACCGCATGGACGACCACACCACCATCCGTCTCGCCGTGACGATTCGCGACGGCGCAGCCACCTTCGACTTCACCGGCACCGACCCCGTCCATCCCGGCAACTTCAACGCCAACCGCGCCATCGTCACCAGCGCCGTCATGTATTGCCTCCGCTGCCTGATCGACGAAGACATCCCCTTGAACGCCGGCGTCCTCGCCCCTGTGGAAATCATTCTTCCAACTTGTTTTCTCAATCCCACTGGCCACTCTGACCCACAGCAATGTCCCGCCGTCGCCGCCGGAAATGTGGAAACCTCACAGCGCATCGTGGACACGATTTTCGGCGCCCTCGGCCTGGTTGCCGCCAGCCAGGGCACCATGAACAACCTGCTCATGGGCAACGCCCGCTTCGGCTACTACGAAACCATCTGCGGCGGCGCAGGAGCCGGCCCAAGCTTCCACGGCGCAGACGCCGTCCACACCAACATGACCAACACCCGCCTCACCGACCCCGAGACTCTCGAATCCCGCTACCCCGTCCGCCTGCACCGCTTCCAAATCCGCCACGGCTCCGGCGGCGCAGGCCAATATTGCGGCGGCTGCGGCGTCATCCGCGAGTTCGAATTCCTCGAACCCCTCGACGTCTCCCTCATCACCCAGCGCCGCCTCACCGCCCCCTACGGCCTCCACGGCGGCCAATCCGGGGCCCCGGGAATAAATACGTTGATTCGCGCGTCCGCAATCGACAATCGACAATCGAAAATCGACAATTCCGAGATTCTGCCTCCGATCGCCAGCATCTCCGTCCAATCCGGCGACCGCCTCATCATCGAAACTCCCGGCGGGGGAGGTTGGGGCACAGCGAATCCCGAACCTCAAGAAAACACCTCTTTGCTGAGATAGCATAATGCAGGAACTCCTTGCTCTTCAACGCAAACCGAAAAAACGATGGTTGGTTGTTGTTTGTTTCGCAATTCTAGTTTTTGACCTGTTCTTTTGCACACTATCTCACGAACTCGGACATGGATTAACGACAATAGCTTTTGGCGGACAAGTAACCTATCTCGAAGTAGCCGGATTTCGCTTATATCCGAATCTTGAATGGCTTGGTCCGCCTAGTTCGGGTGCCTTTGGTATTTGTGGGACTGACGGAATCCATGACCCTATGGCTGATGCTTGGATAAGTCTAGCAGGAGCACTTGGCACTTGGATTGTGTCTGTTCTTGCAGCCGCCTTGTATTGTATTGGGCGTTTTCGAGGTGCAATTCGCCTTCTATTGTTTGCGTTAGGCTTGTGGTGGCTCGATATGTTCCTATATACGATTCCGAGCTTTGGAGTTCCGCGGTATGTTTTCTGGGGGCCAACCTATAGCGAACCATACGACGCGGCAGTGGACTTGGGTGTGCCAGGACCCCTATTCCAAATCCTTGTTATTACTTCCAGCACCATTCTCGCCACTGTGTGGCTTCGCAAGACCAGACAATGGATGAAAAGCATCGAAATCGTTAAAGATGTTTCCGTAGTTAATCCTTCAACATGAATCCCCGAATCACATCGATGGAAAACCTCATCGCCTCCGACCCTGGCGGCCGCAACGTCTTCGCACTCCTCGTCCCTGATCAACTCCGCCTCGCCGCGCAGTCGCTGCGACTCGCTCGCCGTGTCGCCATCGTCACCGGCTTCTACATCCCCGACGCCGCAGCCGGCGAAACCGACGGCCCTCCAGGCGCAAAAACCGTCGGCGACGCCCTCACCAAACTTGGCATCACCGTCGATTATCTCACCGATTCCTACAATGCCCCGCTACTCCGCGCCCTCGGCGTCAACCCCATTATCGGGCACGACCACTATCTCGACTCCGCGAAGCCCTCGCACCTCGTCTCCATCGAGCGCAGCGCTCGCGCCCGCGACGGCCGCTATCGCAACATGCGCGGCCAAGACATCTCCGCCACCACCCCGCCCCTCGACGAACTCTTCCTCGAAGCCGCCCGCCGCGGACTCACCGCCATCGGCATCGGCGACGGCGGAAACGAAATCGGCATGGGCCGCGTCTTCGCCGAAACCCTCGCCGCCATCCCCCACGGCCACGACATCGCCAGCACCGTCCCCACCGACTTCTGCATCGCCGCCGGCGTCTCCAACTGGGGCGCATACGGCCTCGCCGGCGCACTCTCCATCCTCGCCGACCAGGATTTGCTCCCGACTGCCGCCGAGTGCGCCGCGCAAATCGAAACCCTCGTCCGCGACGGCGGCGCAGTCGACGGCGTCACCCACCGCCGCGAGCCAACCGTTGACGGCCTCCCCCTCGCCGACTCGCTCCGCATGCTCGAATCCATCCGCCAGCTCATCGTCCCCTCGCCCCTCGAGCGCCGCGTCCCCGTCACCGTCGGCATCCTCGGCTACGGGGTGGCCGGCCGCGCCGCCGCCTCGCTCCTCGCCCGACACGGCCACCGCGTCTGCATCAGCGACCTCCGCAGCGTCGCCCTCGAAGAAGGCCTCACCGTCGCAGGCGTCGAAACCGGCGGCCACTCCATCAAGTTCCTCGCCCAATGCGACCTCGTCGTCGCCAGCCCCGGCCTGCGCCCCGACGCCCCCATCCTCAGCGGCCTCCACCAACTCGGCATCCCCGTCATCAGCGAGCTCGAACTCGCCTACCAACTCTGCCCCTACCCGCTCATCGCCGTCACCGGCACGCGCGGAAAACGCTCCACCATCGAACTCATGCAACGCCTCTTCGAACTGCGAGCCGCGAACTTCAGTTCGCGCGGATTCACGAACCAAGGTAATGTTCCCGAGGGATCATCAACTCTCATCATCGGCGGCAACAAAGGCCAGCCGCTATCTGCCCTCTTGCTCGACCTCGCCCTCTCCACATCCGAACCCAGAGCACAAGCGACGAGCGGTCCAAGTTCTGAGCCGCCACATCACCACGTCACCACTTCGCCACCTCACCACATTGCTTTGGCCGTCTCCTCCTTCCAACTCGAATCCATCGTCCACTTCCGCCCCCACATCGCCGTCCTGCTCAACATCCAGCCCGAGCACCTCGACCGCCACCGCTCCATCGCCGAGTACGCCCGCATCAAATCCCGCATCTTCATGAACCACCGCCCCGACGACATCCTCATCCTCCCCTACGACGACCCCCGCCTCCGCGCCCTCGCCCGCAAGCATCATGGCCGCACCTTCTTCATCTCCGCGTCGCAACCCCTCGACCGCGGCGCCTGGTTCGCCGACGGTCAGATCCACCTCAACATCGACGGCGAGGTGGAAACCGCCGCATTTGATGCAACCGCGATGAATTTCCCCCACAATTTTCTGGCCGCCACGCTCATCACCCGGCTCACCATCTGAGGTGGCCAAAAAACCGCAAATTGTCTGTTTTCGTTGCGCGGCAGAATTTCATGTTCGTGACTAACCCCTGATCAAGCGTGATTCGGGCGTTGACTTTGCAAAAAGTACTCGAAATGCCTCGGTTTGCAGGGTAAAACGGAGTCTGTTTCAAGGATACCGTTTTCTGCAAGGAGGCCTTTCGAGTGAGCAAGA
>JBKJYI010000184.1:0-9354 GCA_046715855.1 Phycisphaerae bacterium | reverse complement strand
GATTCCGCGGGAGCTGGCCGAGCGGCATTACGCTCCGCATAAAGGCAAGCCGTTTTATCCCGGCCTCATCGACTACATCACCTCGGGGCCGGTGCTGGTCATGGTGCTCAGCGGCAACCGGGCGATCGATATCGCCCGCACGCTGATGGGCAAGACATTCGGATATGAGGCCGCTCCGGGCACGATTCGCGGGGATTTCGGCGCATCGCGATCATTCAATTTGATCCACGGCAGAGACTCGCCGGAGTCGGCGACTACGGAGATTGCACTGTACTTCGGCAAGGGCGATGTGCTTGGCTACGCGCCCGTCGGTTCGGAATGGGTTTTCCCCGCCGACGACAAATAGCCCTTGGGGATGCGCGTTTGAACGCGGGGATCTTGCCAGAGCATGGCATCCGATTTGGACCCATTTCCGTCCGTTGCTAAAGACATCGTCGATTCGCCCATCGATGAAGACCAGTACTGCCGGAAATGCGGCTATAACTTGCGCGGTCTGAGCGGGGACCCGGTCCGCTGTCCGGAGTGCGGGAAATACAATGATCGCTCTGCTATCGCGGTTCCCGCGCCACTCATCCGCCGGACACTGAGAAACATGGAGACTTCCCCGTCGATATGCGTGGGGGTATTCCTGATCACCTTGCTGGTTGCCTTGCCGCTCATGACGCTTGACGAATTTGCCGCTGCCGGCGCGTTGACGTTACCCGCCGTTCTGATCTGGTTTTTGCCATATTTCCGAATGAAGTCCGTATTCGATAACCGTACCGGGTGGCGGGCAATTCTGCGCGACTTTCACCTGGCGACGGTTCTTTGGATCGCTCCATTGTTCTGGATGATTGACGTGCTGACTGCTTTTCGTCCACCCCTTAATGGTACGGTGCTTTACATGCTCACCTATCTTGTGGCCCCCGGCGTTTTCCTGCTTGGCTTTCTCGTCTATCGAAGCGCACAGCACAGAATCGGCAAACTTCAAAAGGACAAGGCGGTCGCAATCGCGCGACGTCTGCTGTCAAAGGAGACGCCATTGGGCACCTAGATGCAGTCCGAGGGCTACTTGGATTTTGCGGTTCGCTACGGTTTCCTGGGGTTTTCGATTTCTTTGAGGCGGGCGGAGAGGTAGTCGCCGGCTTTGACTTCGCGGCCGTCGGCGAAGCGGATGAGGTAGGGCTGGCCGGTGGTGTAGGTTTTGGTGGCGATTTTGTCGATGAAGTCGCGGGCGGTTTTGACCTCCTTTTTGGCGTAATCCCATTTCTTTCGCAGGTGATCGGCGGCGGCCTTGGCGTCGTGGGCTTTGCCGTTACGGATGAACTTCGCGTCCTTGAGTTCGGCCACGTGCTTGATTAACGATTCGATTTTCTGGTCTTCGGTGAGCTTGGGTGGCGCGGGCTCCGCATTCATCCCAATGACCAGGGAAAGCATTGTCAACAGCATGGCTGCATCCTTTCAATGCGCTTCGCAGGGTGCGACTCCTTCAGGGTCGGATATACTCTGACGTCGCGGTCCGGGGGTGGCGCTGCGCCTACCCCCGGCTGCTATCGTTGACCCCTTCGGGGTCATTCGGTCCCGCTCCCCTACAGCACTGTCCGTCCCGCTGTCGTACAGTACAGTGACATCGCGAATCCGCGCGAACTTCAAGTTCGCGGCTCGCTAGGTAATTCCTGCCAGCAGGTTCATGATTTGGACGGCGTTGAGGGCTGCGCCTTTGCGGAGTTGGTCGCCGGAGACGAAGAGTTCGATGCCGCGGCCATCCGGCTGGCTGACGTCTTGGCGGATGCGACCTACGAGCACTTCGTCCTTGCCGGAGGCGTCGAGAGGCATGGGGAAACGGTTTTTGTCGCGGTCGTCTACGACGGTGACGCCGGGGGCTTCGCGCAGGATCGCAGTTACTTCCTTTGGAGTCATCGGCCGCTCGAAGGTCAGATTGATGGATTCACTGTGGGCGCGGAGCACGGGCACGCGGATGCATGTCGCGGTGATGGCGATCGCGGGGGCGTGAAAGATTTTCCGCGTTTCGTCGATCATTTTGCGCTCCTCGGTGTTGTAGCCGTCGGAGCCGATTGGGGTGTTGTGTGAAAAAAGGTTGAACGCGATGGGGTGCGGAAAAACTTTTGGCACTACGTCGCGGCCGGCGAGGTGGTCCCCGGTTTGCGTGCGAAGTTCCTCCATCGCAGCGGCCCCCGCGCCGCTGGCGGACTGATAGGTGCTCACCACGATGCGGCGCACCGGGTTGACTTTATGGAGCGGCCAAACCGCCACGTTCATGATAATCGTCGAGCAATTGGGATTGGCGATAACCCCTTTATGCCAGTCGATGTCACTGGGATTGACTTCGGGGATGACCAGCGGCGTGCCTGAGTCCATGCGGAAGGCGGATGAATTGTCCACGACGACCGCCCCGGCTTTGACGGCCGCCGGGGCGAGCTCCCGGCTACGTTCGGCGCCGGCGCTGAAGATCGCGCAATCGACGCCCTCGAAACTTCTGGTGGTCAGTTCCTGCACGGCGACCTGCCGTCCGAGCACGGGCAGCTTTTTCCCCGCGCTCCGCCCCGAGGCGAAAAGGGAGATTTTCTCGCAGGGCCATTTGCGCTGCGTCAGGATTTCACAGGCTTCGACGCCGACCGCGCCGGTGGCACCGACAATGGCTATATGCTTGATTGGTTTACTGTTCATGTTGTCTATCTTACTCCGCTACCCCCTTTCGGGGGCAAGGGTGCCGGACCTTGCCACTGCACGCTCAGGTCACGGCCCGCAAACGGCGCGGACCGTGCCCCCCGATTGAAGCGCTAACAGCATTAATGCGTGCGATAAATGCCTCTTGAATCCCATTTGGGTGGTTGCTACACTGCCCGCCCCGCGTGGGTTTCTATGACTTCACGGGGAGCGGGTTTGGGGGGCGGATGCGACGCCCCTAATTTTATCGCCAACTTTGTGATTTTTTGCACAAAGTCCGGGCAAGCGAGGCGATCCACTATGGCCAAGACGGATCGCGGACAAAAGCCCACGTGGCTTCGCTTCTCCGGTATCGGCGTAGAGTTCGCCGGAGTCGTAATCGTATTTACGCTGATTGGCGTCTGGATCGATCGCCACTACAACAAGAGCCCTTGGGGCGTATTGATTGGCGCTTCGCTGGGACTCATCGGCGGGATGTTCAATCTTATCCGCGAGTCGTTGGCGGCGAGTCGCGACGCGGCCAATGAAAGCCGCAAACCCCCGGCCTCGGATGGCGGGAAACGCCATGAGCCATGAGGCTAGGTTCGGATTGCAGACTCTGGGCTTAAGTGCAGCGGCCATCGTGCTGGGTTATATCCCCACGGTTCGGTTGGCCGGTTCGGCAACCGTGGTCAGCATGATCGCTGGAGTGGTCGTAAGCCTGGCGGCATCGTGGGCGGGCGCCCTCCCGGTTGCCTTGACGCGGAACCGCGCGGCATCATTCGGGCCCACAAATGTGGTCATGGCAGCCATGACGGTTCGGTTTCTTGTCGTCCTTGCTTTGGCTCTGTTAATTGCCCTGAGCGGCAAAGTGGATCGGGCGATTTTTTTGATCTGGGTTGGAATTTCGTACATGGTCTTGCTGGCGGCTGATACGCACTACGCGCTGCGGTCGTCACCCATTGCTCCGCGAAAGGAACAGCGTTGACCGGTCTTCTGGCATCCGGCGGTAGTCCGCTCGATCACGTGGTGCAGCATCCGCTGGTCACGCGGCCACTTGATTGGGGTATTCTCACGCCGCAAGGCGTGATTACGCTATTTAGCAATCAGATTGCGATGCTGATTTTGGCTGGTCTCCTTCTGATTATTTTTGTTCCTCTGTGGGCGATGCGGCGTCGGGGGAGCAGCGACATTTCAGCAATGGTTCCTGCGGGCTTCGGGAATTTTATCGAATCGATCTGTCAGTATCTCCGTAAGGAAGTCGCTGAACCTGCCTTGGGCGAGCACACTGATCGCTTCGTAAAGTACATCTGGACCATCTTTTTCTTTATTTTGACAATCAACCTGCTGGGTCTCCTGCCCTTACCAGCGATCACGCCGCTATTTGGGACGCACATTGGTGGGACGGCAACTGGCAACATCTGGATGACGGCCACCATGGCCGTGCTCACCATGCTGATGATGGTGGTGAATGGGTTGCGCCTGGGAGGGAAAGACTATTTGGCGCACTTTTGTCCTGGTCCCACGTGGCTTGCTCCTTTGCTTATCCCCGTCGAGATCATCGGGCTTATCGCCAAGATATTTGCGCTGGCCATGCGTTTGTTTGCGAACATGATCGCCGGGCACATTCTGCTGGCGGTTCTGGTGGGGTTCATTCTCAGTGCGTGGACGGCGATGGGCGCGGCAGGAGGAATCGCGATAACCATCCCCGCCGTGCTCGCAAGTGTGGCGATCACGCTGCTGGAAGTGTTCGTGGCGTTCCTGCAGGCGTTTATCTTTACGTTTTTGACAACGCTGTTTATCGGAATGTCCGTCGTTTTTCACCACGACGAGCATGAGCATGATCATTTTGCCGGCGCACATGAGGTGCATGGTCATGACCACCAGGCGGCGCTGATCGAGCAGCAGGGAGCGCATTGAAGAAACATAAAATTCAAAGTTCAAAGTTCAAAAAGCTACACAACACTCCAAGCATTTTCTTTGAACTTCGCACTTTGAACTTCGAACTTTGTTCGCCATGCCCGGATAGTCGCGGGGCGACCGGGCCGTGAGGCGTGACTGCGATGGCGAGTGGAATCGGGCCGAAATCCCCGCAGGCGGCCCAAAATGGAAAGGCATTGAATTCTCATGGAGAAGAAGTTTTCGAAAGTAACGCTGCTGGCGATTGCAGTTGGCGCCGGGCTGGTGCTTTTTGGCGCGAGTAACGCGCAGGCGCAGGATCATGCGACCGGCGCGCATCCCGCCACTGCCGAGCACGGCACGTTTCTTACCACCGATGGCGCACGGAAGCTGGGCGGCGCGATCGGCGCGGGTCTGGTTATCATGGGCGGTGCGGCAGGTATCGGCCGGGTTGGCGGCAGCGCTGTAGAGTCCATGGCCCGTCAACCTGAGGCGGCCGGACAGATCAGCACGGCGATGATTATCACGGCGGCCATGATCGAGGGTGCGACATTGTTCGCGGTGGTGGTCGGTCTGCTTGCTGTACTCTAAACGGAACAGACGCGCTCTTAGGTGGTGCGGCTCTGATGGACCGTTAGAACTTTGACGGTGACGATTGATGATTCGAAGCAAGTTTTTGTTGAGCTCATTGACGCTACTTCTGTGGCCTGTTGCGGGATTTGCTGAAGAAGGCCACGGAGGTGGTGCGACCAACCCGTTTGCCGGCGACATCGGAAACGCATTGTGGACGATGCTGATCTTCGTGATCGTCCTCGTCGTTTTGGGCAAGTTCGCGTGGGGACCGATTTTGAGCGCATTGCAGAAGCGCGAGGACTTCATCCGCGAGTCGCTGGAGAAGGCCAAGCACGATCGCGATGAGGCTCAACGGGTGCTCAAGGAGTATTCGGAGCGGATCAATTCGGCCCGGGCCGAGGCCAGCGCCATTGTCGAGGAAGGCCGCCGCGACGCCGATGTGCTTCGCCGCAAGATCGAGGAGACGGCCAAGTCCGAAGCCCAGAACATGGTGGAGCGGGCCAAACGCGAGATTGGTATCGCATCCGACACAGCAGTGAAGGAGCTGTACAGCTTGTCGGCAAAACTCGCCACGCAGATGGCTTCCAAGATCATCCGCAAAGAGCTCAATGCTCAGGAGCATGAGCGACTGGTGAGCGAAGCGATCGACGATCTGGAGAAGGTCGGAGCGTAATCAGAGCCGCGACCGCGAGGGAGCCGGTAGCACCATGGGGCGGACTGTGCCCACTATTGAACGGAAGGCGTGGTGGGCGGCGCCCACCCTACAGTATGGCAACGCATAGCGGAAACGAATTGCCCATCGGGAAGGTTTATGCCTCCTCCTTGTTCGCTCTTGCGGAGCAGCAGGGATTGAGCCAGGGCGTGCGGGACGAGTTGAAGGAGCTCGCGGCTTTCGTCGCAAGCAACCCCCAGTTTGCGGATTTTCTTTCCAATCCCACGGTGGATGTTGAGGCCCGGAAGAGTGTCATCGAAAAGGCGTTTCGAGGCCGGCTTAGCGACATCGTCGTGGATACCTTGCAGGTGATGAACCGCGGCAACCGCATGGTGCTGGTCGGGGCACTGGCTGAATCCTTCGCGGCAATTTATGAAGAGCGGGCGGGCGGAGTGGAAGTGGAAGTTCAGACGGCGGTGCCGCTGTCGGGCCAGGCGCGCGAGCGACTGCACTCGGTGATATCGAAGAAGACTGGGAAGAAGCCCAAGTTCAAGGAGCTTGTGGACTCGTCGCTGCTGGGCGGGTTGGTCGTCCGCGTGGGCGACGACAAGCTCGACGCGAGCGTCGCACGCAAGCTTGCAGAACTTTCCAGCAAAATGCTGGATCGCGCATCGCGTGAGATTTACAGCGGGCGAGAGTACATAACCCAGTAATCGTGCAGCGTGGGCCGTGCCGACTTTTCGGTGGCCTAGATTTTTGGTGGGCGGGGCCCACCCTACCAAGGCGAAGAAATCATGAAGTTTCGAGTAGATGAAATCACGTCGGTTATAACTGAGGAAATCCGCGAGTATCGCGGCAAGGTGGATGTGGCCGAGGTCGGCACGGTGCTCGAGGTCGGCGACGGCATCGCCCGCGTCTACGGCCTGAGCAACGCGATGGCCGGCGAGCGCATCGAGTTTGAAAACGGCGCCAACGGCCAGGTCTTTAACCTTGAGGAAAACTCGGTCGGCGTGGTTGTTCTCGGCGACTATCTGGGTATCAAGGAGGGCGATGAAGTCCGTCGCACCGGCGAACTGCTCAGCATTCCATGCGGCGAGAAGATGATTGGTCGCGTGGTCGACCCACTCGGCCGGCCGATTGACGGGAAGGGGGTGATCGAGACTCCCCACCGCCGCCCGCTTGAGTTCAAAGCGCCCGGAATCGCCGAACGCCAACCGGTGACTGAGCCGCTGCAGACCGGCGTGAAGGCCATCGACGCCATGATCCCCATTGGCCGCGGGCAGCGCGAGCTGATCATCGGCGACCGCAAGACCGGCAAGACTGCCATCGCCATCGATACGATCATCAATCAGAAAGGCGGCGACGTGATTTGCGTGTACGTCGCAGTCGGTCAAAAGGAATCAACGGTTGTCGGCGTGGTCGAAAAACTCCGCCAGGTCGGCGCGATGGATTATACGATCGTCGTGAGTGCGTCGGCTTCTGACCCCGCGCCGCTGCAATACATAGCCCCCTATGCCGGCGCCGCGATGGCCGAATATTTCATGTATCAGCAAGGCAAGGCCACGCTGTGCATTTACGACGATCTCACCAAGCAAGCCCACGCGTATCGCCAGCTTTCGTTGCTTCTGCGGCGTCCGCCCGGTCGCGAGGCCTATCCCGGCGACGTGTTCTATCTTCACTCTCGTTTGCTGGAGCGAAGCTGCAAGCTCCGTGAAGAGTATGGGATTGTGCCAAAAGACACGCCAGCGACTTCGAAGGATCGGGCGATCATCAAGAAGCATCCGCAGGGCTTCAACGCTCCGGCGGATCAGCGGCCCGACGACGACCGTGGGTTGTTCCATCGTCCGCACGGCCGGCATAAGGCCGACGCGTGGCTCAAGACGCTCTCCGACAAGGACAAGTTCAAGGTTCATAAGTTTCCCGATTCAGGTGGGTCGATGACCGCACTGCCGGTGATCGAGACGATGGAAGGCGAAGTATCGGCATACATCCCGACCAACGTGATCTCAATCACCGACGGTCAGATTTACCTCGAGCCCGACTTGTTCTTCGCCGGTGTGCGGCCTGCCGTGAACGTAGGTATCAGCGTGTCGCGCGTGGGTGGTAACGCCCAGCGGAAGGCGATGAAGAAGATCGCGGGCTCGCTACGGCTCGACCTGGCGTCCTACCGTGAGTTGGAGGCCTTCGCACAGCTCGGAACAGAGTTAGATACAGCCACTCAGCGCCAGCTCGATCGCGGGGCGCGCATGGTGGAGTTGCTCAAGCAGCCGCAATACGCACCGTTCCCGATCGCGGACCAGGTGGTCAGCATTTATGCAGGGACTAAGGGTTATCTCGACAATCTTCCGGGCCACCAGGTACGTGCGTTTGAAAACGGGCTGCGCAAGCACGTGCACGACGAACACCCGGAAATCGTCGAGGAAATTACGCGTACCGGCGAACTTTCCGACGACATGACGGCCAAGCTCGCCAAAGTGATCGAAGCCTTCAAGACGCAATTCGTCGGGAAGATGGGCACAAAGTAGCAGACCGACACCGCCTCCTCATGGTCGCGGTACTGATGGACAGGAAATGGCTAAACCCAGAGTCATCGTCAAACGGCGTAAGTCAGTTCGCAACATCCGCAAGATCACGCGGACCATGCAGCTGATCGCGACGGCGCGCTTTCAGGCGGCGTTCAACCGCGCGGTGGCCACGCGTCCCTATACGGAGCGTCTGGCCGAACTGGTAGCCAACATTTCCAGCGCGATGGAGGGCGAAGTCGCTCACCCACTGATGAAGGCCCGCGAAGGGGCCAAGCGTGACGCCTTGCTGGTGATCACCAGCAATCGCGGACTGTGCGGGAGCTACAACACCAGCGTGCTGCGGCGTGCCATTGTGCAACTGACTGAGAATCCTGATTCCGACGTGTACATGGTGGGCAAGAAGGGCATCAACTATTTCCGATTTCTGCAGAGGGAGATGGTCGAACGCATTACCGATTTTGGCGATACGCCGCGATTCAGCCAGGTCGAGCCGCTGGCCAACACCTTCATGGATCGCTTCACTAAGGGCGAACTCGCGTCCGTGCATGTTTGCTCGATGCGGTTTCATTCCGTCTCGCGCCAATCGCCCGATGTGATTCGGCTGTTGCCGCTTGCGCCCGCGCCACAGGCGGTCGGGACCAAGGTCGCAAAGCAGGCCGAAGTGCAATACGAATTTTCGCCCGATCCGAAAGAACTGCTGGCCGAACTTTTGCCCGCGACCGTGCGCATCCGACTGTTTCAATGTTTCACCGACGCCGCTGTCAGCGAGCAAGTCGCTCGCATGGTAGCAATGAAGGCGGCCACCGACGCCGCCGGTGACATGATCACAGCCCTGACGCGGCAGTACAACCGCGCGAGACAATCGCAAATTACGATGGAACTTCTTGATATCGTTGGCGGTGCAAACGCGCTGGCCTGATGAAGTGAGAGCAGGATATGGCTACGACTAGCGGAAATACTGGAAAGATAACGCAGGTGATTGGTTCGACCCTCGACGCGCAGTTTGCCGAGGACCAAATGCCGCGGATTTATAATGCGCTGCAGCTCCAGGTGGAGCGA
>JBKJYI010000183.1:0-4017 GCA_046715855.1 Phycisphaerae bacterium | reverse complement strand
GTGTGTTCGCCGGCCATGGCTTCTCCTTTGCTGAAAGTTTGTCCTAGCACCACATTCTAAAGCTGTCCCAAAACGAGGTCAACAAAACGACGATATCGCACGTCCCACCACACGAGCGCATTGTATCCGTCAGCTGGTGTCGCTATGCTGAGACTAGGCGTTTACATTAATTTTGAGGGAGAGGGAAATGAAGAACCAGATTCTAATCGCATTGTTCGCGCTTTCGACACTCTGTTTGACTCAGAGCACCCAGGCTGGAAGCTGCCCCAGCAACTGCAACGGTCACGGCGTTTGCAACAGCGGCGTCTGCACCTGCAACGTCGGCTTCACCGGTCCCGATTGCGGCTTTTGCGCGCCCAATTACTACAACTATCCGGCCTGTACGTATTGCGAGTCGGCCACCACCTGCTCAAACAACGGCACGTGTACGCCAACGGGCGGATGCAATTGCAATTCCGGTTATAGTGGGGCCAACTGTCAGAATGGCCCGCCGTCGGTTCCAACCGTCTCCGAATGGGGCCTGGGCATCCTGACGCTCACCGGTCTGATCGCTGGAACGTTGATCTTTACCCGCAGAATAAGTACGGCTTCGCGCTAAGATACGTTGAAACAGGCGTGGGCACGAACTAAACTTTACGGCCATGACATCCGTCGCACACAGCTGGGAAGCGGAAATCCTTGAGCGGATGATTGAGCCGAGATTCGGTGAATTTGATCCCGCACTTGCCAGCTATCTACTCACCCTGGATTTCCAACCGGAAGACCATCGGCGCATGGATGAGCTTTCATCGAAGGCGCAAGATGGAAGCTTAACGGGAGATGAAGCACAAGAGCTCGATAGCTACCTAAATCTTGGTCATTTCCTCGCCTTGTTAAAATCCAAAGCTCGGCACTCGCTTCATCCCCCAAAAAGTGCCCAATAAACGATGAACCGTGCCCTCGAGCGAGAGGTGCGAGAACGAGCAGGCCATCGTTGCGAGTATTGCTTGATGGTTCAAGAATTCTATGCGCAGAAGTTTCCTGTAGATCACATCATCGCGCGGCAACATGGAGGGCTCAGCACGCTAGAAAACCTGGCATTGTGTTGTCCCTCGTGCAACCGCTATAAGGGCCCCAACCTTGCAGGCCTCGATTCGACAAGTGGCGACATCGTGCCGCTTTTTCACCCCAGAAGGGATATTTGGCGCGACCATTTTCAATGGCGCGGACCGCGCATAGCTGGCATGACTTCCATTGGCCGAGCCACAGTGACGGTTTTGAATATTAATCACCCCAAATATGTCGCGGTGCGCCAAGCTCTTATCTCGGAAGGCGTATTCCCATAGCTAGGACAACTCAACATTGTAGGAACCCTGTCCTCCGGCTATTTTGGCGAGATCGGTAGGGATGCTTTGTTACGGGGACGAAAAATGAATATCGCAAGAAAGATTGCCGAATGGACCCTCACGATTCGCTATCAAGATCTTCCCCAAAAGACCATTCACGAAGTCAAACGCCGCGTGATCGACTCGCTCGCAACGACGTTGGGCGCGTACAACTCGCACCCGGCGAAGATCGTTCGCGAAAAAGCGATGGCCGTCCGCGACCCGAACGCTAAAGCCACCGTTTGGGGCACGCCGCATAAGACGCTTCCCGAGCTGGCCACGTTCGCCAACGGGGCTATGACTCGCTACCTGGATTATAATGATACCTATCTGAGCCTCGAACCGGCGCATCCATCGGACAATCTTTCTGCGTGCGTGGCCGTTACTCAGCAGACGGGCAAGACCGGTCGCGATCTGATTCTTGCGGCGGTCATCGCGTACGAAATTCAATGCCGCCTCTGCGATGCCGCAAGCCTGCGGGCCGGCGGATGGGATCACGTGGTCTACGGGGCGCTTTCCAGCACCGTAGCCGCCGCGAAACTTTGGGACTTGAACGAAGAGCAAATCGAACATGCGCTTGGCCTCGCCGGCGTCTGCAATATCGCCACGCGCCAAACTCGGACCGGGCAAATCGCCGACTGGAAAGCGTGCGCCTTCTCTAATGCGGCCCGCAATGGAGTGTTCGCCGCCGATTTGGCCCGACGCGGACTCACCGGCCCGCACGAAATCTTCGAAGGCCCCAAGGGCCTCATGCGACAACTCAATATCCCCGGCGTGAAAAACCTGGTGCTGGGCCGCGACGGCGATTACATGATCGACAAGACGTACATCAAGTTCTGGCCTGCGGAGTATCATTCGCAATCCGCCATCGAGGCCTGCCTGCAACTTCGCCCCGCGGTCATGAGTAACGAAATCACACAAATCCATATTCGCAGCTTTGAAGCCGCGGTGAGCATCATCGGCTCCGAGCCCGAAAAGCTACGGCCGACCTCGCGCGAGACGGCGGACCACTCGATGTTCTATTGCTGTGCCGCGGCGCTGGTGGACGGAGACGTCACCCTTGAAACTTTCAACGAAGATCGCCTCAGCGACCCGCGTCTGCTCAACCTGATCGATAAGACCGTCATCGTCGAAGACGAGGAGATGAACCGCGGGTATCCCAAAGGCATCCCCAACCACATCACCATCACCTGCGCCAATGGAACGCGAGTGAACAATCGCGTGGACTTTCCGCGCGGGCACGCCGGCAATCCGATGACCGACGACGAAGTGGTGGCCAAGTTCATGCGCATGGCCAATGGCGTCATCAGCGAGAAGACGGCGTCGCAGATTCTGGACCGCGCCTGGAATTTGGATTCGCTCAAGGACATCACGCCGCTCTTCGCGTTTGCAACCGGCGAAACTTCTTCGCGCGGTTCCACTCCATCTCGTGCTGGAGTAAAGGCCGCGGCGCGTCCGCGCGTCATCAAGGCCGCTACCGCGAAAAAGCCGGTGGTCGTCGGCAGAGGGGTCAAGCTGTCCCCGGTACGCAGCGCGAAATCCGCAGCGGGAAAGAAAAATGCGACCACTGCTTCGAGACCGAAGAAAGCGGTCGCAACTAAGGGCACCTCAAAGCTTCGTAGTTCCCCCACCGCCAGGAAATCGAAGAAGGCCCGCAGGCGATGACCAGTCAGGGCCGCGATCCGAAGCTCATGGACGGGACAACCCTGGCGAAGCGCATACTCGCCGACGCGGCGGCCAAAGTCGCCAACATAAAAAAAGAGACGGGCATTACTCCCTGCCTTGCCACTGTGCTGGTGGGCGTGGACCCGGCGTCGGCCACCTATGTGAAAATGAAACGAAAGCGCTGCGAAGAAGCGGGCATGCGCTCGATCGCGGTGGAGCTTCCGGCTGAGACGACCACGCGAAAACTGGTGGAGACAGTCGAGAAGCTTGCGCGGGATGCGGGCGTGCATGGGATTCTCCTGCAGCACCCCGTGCCGCACCAGATCGACGAGCGGGAAGCCTTCGAGGCGATCCCTGTTGAGAAAGACGTGGACGGCGTGACGGCCACCAGCCTGGGGCGCGTGGTGCTGGGTCTGCCCGCGTTTGCAGCCTGCACCCCCGCGGGAATCATGACCCTGCTGAGGGAGTACAAAGTTGCGCTGTCGGGGATGAATGCGGTGGTGATCGGGCGGAGTCCGATTCTGGGCAAGCCGATGGCCGCCATGCTGACTAATGCGGATGCGACGGTGACGCTGTGCCACTCCAAAACGCGCGATCTGTCCGATGTCGTCCGCCGCGCCGATCTCGTAGTGGCCGCGGTGGGCAAGGCCCAGTTCGTTAGGGGCGATTGGATCAAACAGGGCGCGGTGGTGATCGATGCCGGGTACAATGCCGGTAACGTTGGTGATGTGGATTTCGAAGCCGCGCTGCCCCGCGCCTCGCTCATCACCCCCGTCCCCGGCGGCGTAGGGCCGATGACCATCGCGACCCTCATCTCGCAAACAGCAACAGCGGCGCAGCGGGCGATTTCGTAATTTCGCATCATGATTCTCTGCTTGACTCCGGTTGCTAAGTACGGTATTTGTTTGGACTTACGTTTTTCTCGCACGGATTTCGCTAGGTGCCCGACGGGCGAACCGCAGTTCGATGCCGGTTGACTACATAGGAG
>JBKJYI010000182.1:0-4442 GCA_046715855.1 Phycisphaerae bacterium | reverse complement strand
GAGCCAAGCGCTTCAGTGGAATGCCGGAGATGCGAAGTCATGACGCCGCCGGCGGCTCCCTTTGTTTGGTTTGGAATTCTTGATTTGAGATTCGCGAAGTCAAATGGCGCTGGCGAGCCTGCCGC
Source organism: Phycisphaerae bacterium (assembly GCA_046715855.1). GTDB lineage: Bacteria > Planctomycetota > Phycisphaerae > UBA1845 > UBA1845 > CAZAMB01. The sequence goes on along the minus strand of JBKJYI010000182.1, from coordinate 4,317 downwards.
CTGCTTTCAGCAGCATTTGCCCTGCCTGGCTGCAATCCACTTTGCGGGCGTGCATGACCAAGGCGGTCTTTACACGACCCTGTGCCGTCGAAAGCAGCCTGGCCGCGTCGTCGCGCGATAGTCCCGTCACGGTTTGAATAATCCGCGTTCCGCGGTCCACGAGTTTTGCGTTCGCGCCGGTGTTCACGTCCACCATGAGGTTTTCGTAGACCTTGCCGAGCTGGACCATGGCGATGGTGGTGACCATGTTGAGCACCATCTTGGTGGCCGTTCCGGCTTTCATGCGGGTGCTGCCGGTTACGACTTCCGGGCCGGTGAGCACGCGAATGGAAACGTCGCCTTCATCACGGCATTGTTCGGATGGGACACAAGCTAGAAAGACAGCTTTCGCTCCCCGCCGCCGCGCTGCGGCAATTGCCCCGTGAACGTAAGGCGTGGTGCCGCCGGTGGCGATGCCGAACACCACGTCATTCTTGCCGACTTCGCGCTCCTCGACAGCTCGCTCACCGTCTGCGGCCTTGTCTTCCGCGCCTTCGATGCTGCGGGTCAGCGCTGCGGGGCCGCCGGCGATGATTCCCTGCACCATGTCGGGCTCAGTGAGAAATGTAGGCGGGCACTCGGTTGCATCGAGGACACCGAGCCGCCCGCTGGTTCCCGCGCCGACATAGATCAGCCGGCCGCCGGCCTTTAGTCCGGCCACAACGAGGGCGATTGCGCGGCAGATATTCTCGCGCTCGGCGGCCACTGCTGCTGCAATTCCGGCATCCTCCGAGTTAATCAAATCGAAGGCTTCGCTCACGCTCATGCGATCCAAATGCATCGACCGGGGGTTGCGGAATTCCGTTGTCAGATGACCACGATCATTCATGGCGGGATTGTCGATTGTCGATTGTCGATTGTCGATTGTCGATTGTTAGTCGCGGAGGCCTTTTGAACCACCAAGGACACGAAGAGCACGAAAGAAATTTTGTATTTTCCCCCTCCGTGACGATAGAATCTGAGGTACCTCCATCCGAGGAGCAACTAGTGGCTGAGAAGTGGTATCGCGACGGGCTTAAATTCACCTGCACGCAGTGCGGCAATTGCTGCAGCGGGGAGCCGGGGTACGTATGGGCCACCAAGGAGGAGATCGGCAAGATTGCGCAGTTTCTTGGCCGCACGGACGGATGGCTCGATCGCGAGCACCTTCGCCGCGTCGGTTTGCACTACAGTCTGACCGAGCACGAGAGCGGCGATTGCGTTTTTTTGAAGCGGGAGAACGGCAAGGCCATGTGCAGTATTTATCCGGTGCGACCTTTGCAGTGTCGTACGTGGCCCTTCTGGACGGAAAACCTCAAGAGCAAAAAGGCCTGGGAGGGGATCGCGGAGTCGAAATGCCCGGGGATGAACAAGGGTCAGGCCTACGACTACGTGCAGATCGAAACCCGGCGTACGCAGCGGACCTGGTGATGTGCAATACGTGCGCTAGTTAAGCGGAGGGTTTTGATTTTGAGTAAGAGCACCGGGTGTTTGATTTGCGAGAATCATGCCCAGCGCGTACTGCTCAGGGTGAAGCTCGTCCTCCGGCTTCGAAGCTTCACCCGAGCCACACACGTAAAATCGCACTAATAGAACAGGGCTGGCTACTTGGTCTCAACTATGAGACGGCTGCAAGGGTCGCAGTGTCGACGCACCTTTGTTCGCCGGCATGGATCGCACACACGCGCGGGTTTCTCGCATTTGACCGTCTTTTCCTCGACTTTGCCGCACTTCTTTCCGCTCCTCATACAATCAGCATACCAGGGATCGCGACATCCGGGGCAGCTTTCAAAATAGGTGGGATATCGATCCGTCACTCCTCCAAACCAGCAGGAGCAGCCGCTGACGAACAACCCTGCCAGCATCGCGCCGACAGTGACAGAAAAACGTCGCATAAGGTTTCTCCACATTAAACGCACAACATTAACGCTAAAAATAGGTGACAACCCTGCACTTTGGAGCGAACTCGTGAAAAACCGATGAAATCAGAAGGGCGAGGTGAGATTGCCAGCCGAGGCCTTCGCGTTCCTTCCGCGGCGTTGTTAGGACTCGCTCGCTCGGTCACGTTGGCGACCTGAATGCAGCGAGTTTTGAGCTCTAATGACGGCATAGTTATCGCGCAAAAAAGTTTCTTCTGCATTGACGCTTCCATAGTGTTGCCGAGGGTTATCAAAAGATCAAGCGATTTCGACGACAAGCCTTCCCGTTGGCAAAGGGATTCTGGAATTTGGCGAGGTCGAGGAGATCTACGTCGCCGTCGGCGTCGAAGTCGGCGAAGCGGTAGCCGGGTCCGGCCGCCCCCTAGTAAGGGGGGAGGGGAACTGGACTGGCGACTTTGAGGCGTGGGCGTTGACGGGGGGCGGAGGGCGATTAGGATTAAGGTGCGTTGGATGTAAGTTTCCACCGAGAAGCTACTCTCCTTGATTGGTTCTGGTCCGTTTCTGCGGGTGCTTGGTGACATGATGAATCGAAGAAAATTTGCGTCGATGTTGGGTTTGAGCCTGATCGCTTGCGGGCTGGGGACGGGGTGCTGGAATGCGGCGGCCCGGCCTCACACGTGCATGGAGACGCTGGCGGAGACGCCCGACGAGCACTATCACCGCGCGGACTTGATTCTGGATCGCGACCGGCGGGCGCTGGCCGAAGATTACGACCTGTTGTTCATGACCGATCGGCCCACGCGCCTTTCGAAGTGGCATGGGCGATAGTCAAGTAAAGGAATCGGCGCGACTATCGCAGGGGGTTAATCCGCGCGAACTGACGATCGCGGCTCGCTAGGCACGGGGGCGCGCGAACGGAAGTTCGCGGCTCGTTACGACATGCAATCCAAGTCCAACGGTCTCACCTACGAAAGCAATCTTCCCTATGAGCGGGAGCGCATCCACGCGGCGGCCATCTATTGCTCCGATGGTCGCGTGGGGGAGCAATTCGACGATTTTCTTCAGAATGGGTTGAAGCTTCCGCGATACGACCGCGTCGCGCTGCCCGGCGGACCGGCGTGCCTGGCCGATCATCCGCAGGCACATCTTCAAGGTCAGGGCGTCGTCGATGAGCTCAAGTTTCTGGTCGAGGTGCATCACCTTCGGCGCATCGTGCTGATCGCTCACGAAGGGTGCGCGTTTTATTCGACGCGACTGGATTTGAAGGATCGGCGGTTGGAGCTGCTATTGCGGTCCGACCTGGTGCGAGCGGCCGCCTGCGTGCGCAGGGTCACGGGGATCGATCACGTCGAAGCGTATTATGCCCGGCATCTGGACCGGGCGGTGGGGTTTGAGGCTATCGAGGTCTAACGCGATCGAATCTTGGCGTGCTTGGCCTCACCGTTGAATCGCGCAAGCCGGCAAATCCATCAGTCGTGCCTATGGCACTCCGATTTTGATGCGAATTCTGCAAACCCAGCGCTCAAGTGCTGGGCTATTTTCATGCGGTCCCTACCGGGACGCATTACGGGGTGGCATTCTTCCTGGCTTATGGTCCACATTTCTTCAAGCACTTTGAATTGCATTAGGTAGCTACTCCACGATAATGACTTCGTGTTTTTCCCGCATTTTCGGCGGGTTCGTGACCAGAATAGATGATGAGGTACATCGTGCGAAGGCAATCGATTGTTGCGGGGTGGTTGTTTGCGTGGGTGGCGGTATCTGGTTTGCTGGCCGGGGAGATCGACGACCTGGCGAAGCGGATTCACACGCACATTGAGTATCTTGCCAGTGACCAGCTTGAGGGGCGCGGGGTCGGGTCGAAGGGAATTGAGAGCGCTGCGGAATACATTGCCGCGGAGTTCAAGAAGGCTGGGTTGGAGCCGGCGGGGGCAGATGGGACGTTCTTTCAGTCGTTTCCGATCGCGCTGGAGCGGAAACTCGTCGAAGGCAATCGACTGAAGTTCAGCGGGATAGTTAAAGAACTGGTGCAAAGCAAGGACTTCATCCCGCTTTCGTTTTCGGGAAGCGGTTCGTTTTCGGGCAAGGTCGTATTTTGCGGCTATGGAATCGTGAATCCGGATAAGGGGCACGACGACTTCCAAACAACGGAACTGGAGGAGTCCATCAACGTTATCTTGAAGGGTAACGTGGCTCTCGTAGTGGATGGCGAACCGGCAAGCTGGGCGGACAAGGACGGAAATCCGACACGCCACGCCCTGCGGCGTAACAAGGTGTACAACGTGAAGGATCGCGGCGCTGCTGCCGTCCTCTTCGTCAATCCGCAGCCAGAAACACCTAAAGACGAACTACCGCATTTTAGATCTGAAGGTGCGGATGACTATGGTTTGCCGGCGATTCAAGTCGTGAGGGATTTCAT
>JBKJYI010000181.1:0-3384 GCA_046715855.1 Phycisphaerae bacterium | reverse complement strand
AGTTGGGGCGGCGGGTGGCGCTGGCGAATAAGGAAGCGCTGGTTGTTGCCGGATCGCTGCTAATGCCTTTGTCGCTGGAAAACGGCGCGACGTTGATTCCGGTGGACAGCGAGCACTCGGCGATCTTTCAGGCGCTGCAGGCCGGGCGGCGGCAGGATGTGCGCACGGTTTATCTCACGGCGTCGGGCGGACCTTTCCGTACGTGGGAGGCCGCGAGGCTGGAAGAAGTAACTCTCGAACAGGCGATGCGGCACCCGACCTGGAACATGGGGCCGAAAATCACCGTGGACTCGGCCACGATGATGAACAAGGCACTGGAGATCGTTGAAGCGCGATGGCTCTTCGATCTGGAGCCGGAGCAGATCAAGGTCGTGGTGCACCCCGAGTCGATCGTGCACTCGCTGGTGGAATTTTGCGACGGCTCGATGGTTGCCCAGCTTGGCTCACCGGACATGCGTACGCCGATTCAATATGCGCTCACGTTTCCGCGGCGGTTGGAGTGCCCGTCGCCGCCGCTGGATTTGCTGCGCACCGGCACGCTGACGTTTGAAGCGCCGGACCCGGAGCGGTTTCCCGCTCTGCGGCTTGGTTACGAAGTTGCCGAGCGCGGGGGCACATGTGGGGCGGTGTTGAACGCGGCGAACGAAGCGGCCGTAGAACTGTTTCGCGGCGGGGCCATCGGCTTTTGCGACATTGCCCGGTACGCCGAGCAGGCCCTTCACGCTCATGATTTCCAGCAGTCGCCCACATTGGACGATCTAATGAAAGCCGACCGATGGGCTCGGCAAGAGGTGAATCGATGCATGAGTTGTTAACAGAGGCTCAAGGGATGTCGGCGGCGTCGGCGATTTTCGCGGTTTGGTCTTCGGTGTGGCCTTACCTGGCGATGATCGGGGGATTTTCGCTGATCGTGTTCGTTCACGAGCTGGGGCACTTTGCGGTGGCGAAGTGGGCCGGCGTGCGGGTCGAGCGGTTCGCGATTGGATTCGGCAAGGAACTGTTTGGATTCACGCGCGGTGAGACGCGGTATTCGTTTAACGTGCTGCCGCTGGGCGGGTACGTGAAGATGCTGGGTCAGGAGGACTTCGACGACAAGAGCGAGGAGCTGCGATTCAAGGACGATCCGCGTTCGTTCATCAACAAGCCGGTGAGCCATCGCATGGCCATTGTGTCCGCGGGCGTGGTGATGAATATTCTCTTCGCGTGCTTGGCGTTCATGATTGTGTTCATGGTCGGCATGCCTGCACCGCCGCCGCGCATCGCGGACATCGAGAAGGACAGCCCGGCGGAGAAAGCGGGCTTGCAGCCGGGCGACGTGATCAAGGAGATCAACGGCGAGAAGGTCATCGAGTTCAATGAAGTGCGGTTTGCCGTGCTACTGGCGACTCCGCACGAGCCCATCGAGTTCGTTGTCGAGCGCGACGGGCAACTGATGAACTTCGACATCAAGCCGGATTACAACAATCCGCTTGGGACACGATCCATTCAGCGACTCATCGTGGGGATCACTCCCGGCGTGACCGGTGAAATCATCGCGGTTGGACCCGAGATTCAACCGGATAATCCCAATCATCCGCGCGTGGGCGACCATATTGTCGAGGTGGACGGCGTCGCGGTGACGGACGCGAACGCCAGCGGACTTTTGTACACGCTGCCTTTCGCGAAGGGCGGGATCTACGTTGAGCGCAGGGACCCCAAGAATCCGGACAAGCCGGCCGAGCGAATTCGCGTGGAAATTCCGCCGCTGCTGGCGATGTACCCGAGCGATCCCAGTGATCCGGGGTCGGTAAACGTGCTGGGGTTGACGCCGCTGGCGCGATTTCACCTGATCGACCCGCGCGGTCGTGCGGCACTGGCGGGGCTGGAGAAGGACGACACGATTTTAAGCTGGAACGACAAGCCGCATCCCAACGTGGCCGACGTCACTCGCGGCATCCGCGACAACGCGGAGTGGGATGTTCACTTTACGGTGCAAAAAGAAGACGGGCGTACCTTGCGCGGGTTCGTGCGGCCCAAGGCTCATCCCCGCGGACCTGCCACCATACAAGCTGATTTTCAAGCAATTCCGCAGGGCGATGGGCAGCAAGGCCCGAGAGTTGCGTTTACCGCGGTTCGGCCCGAAGGCAGCGCGGCCAAGGCGGGAATCGAAGCGGGCGACTTGGTGATCAAGCTTCGTGATGCGGAGAATCCCACCCGGGCCGAAGTGAATGAGGCGGTGCTTACGAGCCTGGGCAAGCTCGTGCCGCTTACGATTCGCAAAGATGATGGTCGTGTGGTTCAGACTGTGGTTCGGCCCGTTGCTCCGGGTTCCATCGACGCGACGTACAACCTGGTGGCCGACGATTTGCTGCGTACCGGCGAGCCCATCGCCACGTTGTATGGTCGGCCCAGTCCCGCTGCGGAGGCGAAGATTCCCGGCGGGGCGCTGATTACGGCAGTGAATGGCGAGAAGGTGAGCAAGTGGCGTGATCTGGTCCGTACCTTTCAAGCGGCGGCGGGCGGGACGGTCGAGCTTGCACACACGACGAGCGACGGCAAGACGAACACGACGCCGTTTCGCGTGCCGCATTCTCTGCAGACACTGATTGGCGTGGGGCCTGAGGCGCGCATCGTTTCGATCGATGGGCGCGAGACGGTGACGGTCGAAACCGCTCGCGGAAAAGAAACACCGTCTGTCGGATATCATGAAGGTACGCGGGCGATCCTGAAGGAGCTGGTGGGGCGCACGCAGGTCCCGGTGCAGTACCGGGCCCATCCCATGGCCCCGCTTCAGACGGCTCAGGTCGATGTGACGGAGGACATGGTCGATCCGTGGATGAGCCGCATCGCTTTTTCGCCGAGCATCGAGACGGCCGAAGCTACGGTTCCTTTGAAGGGCGAGAACCCGTTAGAAGCAATCTGGATGGGAATGCACAAGACCTATTACTTCGTGCTGCAGGTCTATAAAACGATGGAGCGGATGATCTTTACGCGGAGCCTGGGGGTTGAGAGCGTGTCGGGGCCGCTGGGCATCATCGACATGGGCGGCAAGGTCGCCCAGGCGGGGCTGGTGAAGTTTCTGTTTTTCCTGGCGATCATTTCCGCGAACCTTGCAGTGATTAACTTTCTGCCGCTGCCCATTGTGGACGGCGGCTTGATGGTGTTTTTGATCATCGAAAAGATCAAGGGCAGCCCGGTGAGCATGAAGGTGCAGGTCGCGACCCAAGTCGTCGGACTCTTCCTGATCATCGGGGCTTTTATTTTCGTCACCTATCAGGACGCGCTGCGCTTGTGGGGCTAGAGACGAAACGGGTGGCTCGAACTCCGGGTGCCATGCCCAAGTCCAGTTTCATCGGACGCCGGCATGCTAACCGTGCAACATGGCGGCGCTTCGCTTGGCCATGG
>JBKJYI010000180.1:0-12429 GCA_046715855.1 Phycisphaerae bacterium | reverse complement strand
GCGTTTCATCGAAGGTGACCTGATTCTAAGTCATCCATGAGGTAGATTCTTCGCTTCGCTCAGAATGACAGCACGCTGCCCGTCACACCATTTTTGGTAACGGTTACGGCGCGCCGATGGGTACGTTCCAGGGGGCTGCGTTGAGCGCGCCGGCTTGATTGGATTTGGCGTCGCCGACCCAGAGATTCGCCTGCTGAAGCACTTGATCGGGCGTATGTCCGGCGGCCAGGCTGGCGCGGATGTCACCGCCCTTTACCCCTGGAGCGAGGGCGACAAGAAGCTCTTCGCCGCCGTCGAGCAGCCGCTGCAGGCGGTCTACCTCGATGAACTGGAGATTGGGCGTCGCGTAGCGCTGGACGTCAAATCGAAGGAATACGGCCAGAGCCTTAACCAATTGTTCCTTCTGGGGCGGACTCAACGCCGCGACGACGCCGGAAGTGCGGAAGAACTCGTAGGCGGTTATTTCTGCACCGTCGGAGGCAACCGCACCAGCGCGCTTTCGCTCAAGACGTTTTTCGAAGATGGCCATGAAGGTATCGAAGACCGACGAGACCTGTGCGGGAGGCACGGACAAGGCCCAATAAATGCGGTCGAGGACGACGCCTTCGGTTTCGGCGACGCCGGCTTCGCGAAGGGCCGCGACGGTTTGCTCGAGGCGGGCCTTGTCGGCGGCGGTGGCGGCGCGTTGAGCGGCGAGGCCTGCGGCGGCGAGCATTCGCACCGCCGAGTCCTTGGACTTCAGGCCGGTCAGGAACGCCGCACTTGTTTCGGGGCGGTTGAAATCGACGAGAATTTTGGTCAACGCTCGGGCGCTTATGGGCTCGAGAGCGCCGCCAAGCTGCGAGGCTGCCACGGCAGCTGTCTTCGAAGCGAATTGCTCTTTGAACGCCGGCGAGTTGGCGGAGTTGTCAAACTGGGTTTTGAATAATTCGCGCATCTTCACGGCCGCCGGGCCGCGCTGCGCATCGGGAGTCGCCTTTAGGCGGTTCACCTGAGCTTCCACCCAGTCCCCAATGCGGCGCTGGTCGCTCTCGCTGATCTGGGTCTGGGTGCGGATGGTATCGATGATTGCGGTGTCGGGGGCGTCCTGGGCGAGGCAAAATCCACCGCCGACAAGACACATTGCCAGGAAGCAACCTGACCACAATCGAAGACCATGAATGCGACGATGCGCTTCAAGCAGACCGAGTCGCGGAGGAGCCGCCTTGCGACGCGGCTGATGGGAATTGTTCATGAAACCCCTGTAAAAAAATGGCGAAGGACAAAAACATTCCACGCAGCGAGGCGTCGCAACGGGATGGCAGTTCTCTGCGTCAAGTATCAACCACAGTGGGCTGGTGTCAAGCTTTGCTTTGCGTGAGTCACGGCGCTATCATTCAGCCCGCCGGAGTTGGCCCCCTCGACCGCGGGCTGCCTGGGGCATTGCACAATCCATGAGTAAAGCTGAGAACATCCCTGCGCCGGCGGTTCGCCGGTTGAGCCTCTATCTTCGCCAACTTGAAATTCTTCGGGACGCCGACCGGCCGACGATTTCCAGTCGGGAACTTGGAGAAACATTGGGAGTTTCGGACGCGCAGGTGCGCAAGGACCTGGCCTATTTCGGACAATTTGGGCATCCCGGGGTCGGCTATCGAATCCCGGAATTGATTTCGCGCGTGCGGCGCATACTGGGGACGGACAAGAAGTCGAATGTGCTGCTGGTGGGTGCGGGCAATCTTGGCCGGGCGCTGGTGGCGTTTCGAGGGTTTCTGCAACGAGGGTTTGAGGTGGTGGCGGTTTTTGACCGGGACCCGGCACTCATTGGCTCCGAGCTGCCGGGACCGGGCAAGTTGCAAATTCTGCCTTTGAGCGAAATGGCAGGAGCGGTGCGTGAGCATGGCATTCGCATGGGCATATTGGCCGTGCCGGCCTCGGCTGCGCAAGGGGTAGCGGAAGATATGGTGGCTGCCGGAGTGAGGGGGATTTTGAATTTTGCTCCGGTTTCGCTGCAAGTGGGTCCGGAGATCGGAGTGGCCTCGGTGGATTTGGGCGTTCATCTTGAGCAGCTGTCGTTTCAACTTACGATTTCGACGTTGCCGGCGAAATAAATGGTCCAGCAGAGCGAATTGAGTGCGGCCATTATGCGGTGATCGCAGCTGGGGCAGCGTTTGGTCGAAAAAGAGTGAGAGAAGCACCGCCCGTCGCTGGCGCTCTGGGTTCGATTGATGTCGAAGGAGTAACACATGGTTGCAGATGGTGGATGGTACTACGCGAAGAACGGTCAAACCGTGGGGCCAATGACACTCGAAGAACTGCGCCGCAATCTGGCCAACGCAGATGGTCCGCGGACGATGGTGTGGGGACCGGGAGTCGCGGAATGGACCGAGGCCCGGCATGTGCCGGGACTCAGTGAAGCGACCCGCGCACGAACCGCCCCACCGCGAGCGCCGGTTGGAGCGCGGGCGGACGAGATTGAGTACGAAATCTTTGGCGACGACATGCAGTTTGTGGAAGTGACGCTCGATCCGGGTGAGGTGGTGGTCGCGGAGGCCGGCGGCATGATGTACATGACCGACGGGATTGTCATGCAGACGGTTTTTGGCGATCCGAGTAGGAATCAAAGCCAGACGCTGGTGGGCAAGCTGTTCGAGGCGGGCAAGCGGGTGTTGACCGGTGAGTCGCTTTTTTTGACGACGTTCGGGGCGTCGGGGAACAAGCGCGAACAAGTGGCGTTCGCGGCCCCCTATCCGGGCAAGATTGTGCCGCTGCATCTCGATGAACTTGGCGGAGAGATTATCTGCCAGAAGGATTCGTTTTTGTGCGCGGCCCGCGGGGTGCAAATCGGCATTGCGTTTCAGAAGCGGATCATGACGGGACTTTTTGGCGGCGAGGGGTTCATTTTGCAGCGGCTCACCGGCGACGGCATCGCGTTTGCGCACGCAGGTGGAACCATTCAGCGGCGCGAGCTTGGAAACGGCGAGACTTTACGGCTCGACACCGGATGTCTGGTCGCGCTTCAGCCCTCTGTTCATTACGACATCGAGATGGTGGGCGGCATTAAAAATGCGATTTTCGGCGGCGAGGGATTGTTTTTGGCGACGCTTCGGGGACCGGGGACGATTTGGATTCAGTCATTGCCCTTCACGCGTCTTGCGGGGCGAATCCTCTCGAACTTGCCGGGCCGCCCTGGGCGCGGAGCGGATCAGGGTTCGATCCTGGGGAATTTCGGCAATCTTTTCGAGAGTAAGTCATAGGCACGTCTATCATGGGCTCATTTGGCGGAGAATGCCCTGTTGAAAGTATACTTGGACGTGTCCTGTATGAACCGGCCGTTCGATGACCAAGGCCAAGCGCGAATTCGGCTTGAATCCGAAGCAGTGATGTTTATTCTGGAACGAATTGACTCCGGATCGCTGAAACTTCTTGGGTCGGAAATCATTGATCTTGAAGTCGCGGCGATGCCGGACGCGGAACGGAGAAGGCGGATCGAGCTGCTTTTTTCAAATCCATTTGCTATGATTGGGCTTCCTGATGACGTTGTTCGCCGGGCGGCGCAAATAATGAAACTGGGATTTGGGGCGGCCGATGCACTGCATATTGCGTCAGCGGAAAAGTTGAGTGCGGATGTCCTGTTGACATGTGATGACCGGCTTGTTCGTCTCGGCCGCAAAAACCGAGAAAAGATCCGAGTTGAAATACTGAATCCCATTCACTGGCTTGAGCGAAGTTGAGATGCACCGAACATTGAATGATATTCGACGCGATGGTTTCGACGCCCTCCTGAAACGGCTAGGGCGCGCAGGAATGATACGGTTCTTGCAGCAATTCGAAACGGGTGCCGGGGATTATGCCACCGAGCGACACGCTTGGGTGGATTCGATCCCGCTGTCTGCGCTCAAGAAGACACGAACTCGCCGAACGGCCAAACCTAAAAATTAGTTTTCATATTTTCTGTGAAAACTGGGACCGTTCTGATCCTGCACTTTGTTTTTGTTGGATTTGGTTGGGGAGAGATCGAGATCGTCCACCAGGCGAAGCATCTCGCTTTTTATTTCGAGGCTCTCGCCATCTCGGAAATAGGAAGATTCCGACGGCGAATACAGCCATGCTGATGACTGCCAAGATTTTCCGCATGCGCAGATTGTATCCCGCCACAGCAAGCGAACAGAACTCGTCCGGACTCGCATGATCCGCTACACTTTTAGGCATGTCGCAACAATCCAAAACAATTGCCGCGTTGATGCCGGGCGGCGGGAAAGCTGTCGAAATTCGGGAACTTCCCTTGCCGGAGCTTGAGGCGGATTCCGCGTTGCTCAAGGTGGAGCTGAGCGAAGTGTGCGGGACGGACGTGCATCTGCGCGATGGACGGTTGGCGGGAGTGCCCTACCCGATCATTCCCGGGCATGTTTCGGTCGGAACGCTGGAAAAAATTCGCGGAACGATGCTCGACATTGAGGGGCGGCCTTTTGCCGAGGGCGACCGGGTTACTTTTCTCGATGTTCACAAGACTTGCCACGCTTGCTGGTACTGCCTGGTGGCCAAGGCATCGACGCGATGCCCCAAGCGAAAGGTCTACGGCATTACCTACGGGCTGGAGGATGGGCTGACCGGCGGATGGTCGCGGCATTTGTACCTCAAGCCGGGCGTGCGGTGCATTCGGATGGACGGTGTGGCGAGCGAGTTGTACATGGCTGGGGGTTGCTCGTTACCGACGGCGCTGCACGCGGTGGAGCGGGGTGACATTGCGCTCGGTGACACGGTGCTAGTGCTGGGATCAGGACCGGTGGGACTTTCGTCAATTGCCTTCGCGGCGCTTCGAGGGGCGGCGCGGGTGCTTTGCATCGGCGCGCCGGAGAATCGACTGGCGCAGGCAACGCAGACTGGCGCCGACGCGGTGCTGGATTTTACGAAGCACCCGGCCGAGCAGCGGCGCGAATGGCTATTGCAGCAGACGCATGGACGGGGCGCCGACGTCACCATTGAGTGCACGGGTGCGCCGTCGGCAGTCACGGACGCGCTGCGGTTTACGCGCGACGGGGGCCGGGTGGTCATCGTCGGACAGTACACCGATCACGGCGAGACGGGCATCAACCCGCATCTTGACCTGAATAAGAAGCACCTCGATGTCCGGGGCTGCTGGGGTTCGGACTATTCGCACTTCCACCGCGCGGTGGAGATGCTCCGCGTGGAGCGGGCCGCGAAGCTGTGGTCGGGCATTACGTTGACGCGATACTCGCTTTCCAAGGCAAACGAGGCCCTTACCGTTGTTGAAAGCGGGAAAGTCATCAAGGCCCTCATCGATCCCTGGCTTTAGAACGGCATTTTCGTTGCGAAAGGCAACGCCTTTTGTTACAATCTCCGCAATCAAACCAACCCTCGCGGAAATGAATGGTTAGCGTCCGAGGGGACCATTGTGATTTAAGGAGGCGGAGAGATGTTGCGTCGAAGCGGCTGCATGGTTTTTGCGTGCGTTATTGGATTATGTTCGTCGCCCAGCTTCGGGTTTCGCAGCGGGCCGCCCGCGGGGCGCAACGGCAGCACCGCCAGCTTCAACAACAGCTGTCGCGTCTGCCATGGCAATGCCATGGGAGGAGGGGCTGTGGAACTCAGTGGCGTCCCGTCTCTCTACACACCCAACACCATCTATAACATTTCCGTTCGAGTCGTGGACTCCACAAAACTGGGCGCGGGATTCCAGCTTAGTGTGGAAGACGGAGCGGGCGCCCACCAGGGAAACTTCATCCTCACTGAGCCAACATTTACGCAGCACAACGGCCGATGGGTCAATCATACCGGCCAAGGCGTGAACAACGCGGTAGCCAATTGGGCCGTCAACGGTGAGTCGGCAACGTACAACGTCCAGTGGCAGGCTCCTGCATCGGATGTCGGGACCGTGCGCTTTTGGGCCGCAGGCAATGCAATCAATAATAATGGGTCATCTTCCGGCGACATTGTTTATCTTCTCAATATTCTGGTAGGCGCAGTCCTTCCGACGGGCGCCTGTTGTGATGACCTGACCGGAATCTGCGTCGACGGGCAGACGCAAGCTGACTGTGAAGGGGGCGGCGATCGCTACGGCGGCGCTAACTCCACCTGTGCAAATATTGACCCGTCTTGCATTTCCGCAGCGATGGGCGCTTGTTGCGACGATCGTGGAGTTTGTTCGGAGGACGTCCTTCAGGCGGAATGCGAGGCCGAGGGGAGCCGCTTTGGCGGCGACGGATCGACCTGTGCGACGCTCGACCCTCCGTGCGAGACGCCGCTGGCGATTTCGCTGGAAACGTTTGTGAGCGGGCTTTCTTCGCCGGTTGATCTGACCCATGCGGGGGATGGCAGCGGGCGGATTTTCATCGTCGATCAGGTTGGCCAGATTCGCGTGGTAGACGCCGGCGGAAACCTGCTCGCAAGGCCATTCCTGGACATTTCGTCGCTCATTCCTCCTCCCAATGCCTTTTTCGATGAGCGTGGCCTTTTGGGGCTGGCGTTCCATCCCAATTACGAGACGAATGGCCGCTTCTTCATCCGCTACAGCAAGCCGCGTGCGGGAGCGCCCGAGGAACCGTGCAACGATCCCAATGGCTTCATTGTCGGCTGTCACGAGGAAATCCTGGCGGAATATAGGGTATCTGTAATCGATCCGAATCAGGCCGATCCTGCCTCGGAAATCATCCTCTTCCGCGCCGACAAGCCGCAGTTCAACCACGACTCCGGCCAGGTCGCCTTCGGTCCCGACGGCTACCTCTACTGGACCCTCGGCGACGGCGGGGGCGGAAACGATGGCCTGGCCGACGTTCCCCCATCGCACGGCCCCATCGGCAACGGCCAAAACCGCTTCGCCAAACTCGGCAAAATACACCGCATCGACGTGGATAACCTCGGGTGGGTCCAGAACCCTGCCAATGGGCACTGGTATCGGCTCACAGTCTCCTATGGCACTTGGATGAATGCGAACGACCAAGCCATAGCCGCAGGCGGATACCTAACGACGATTTGTAGTCAGGAGGAGAACGATTGGGTTACTCAGTTAGCAACAATTGCAGCCGGTGCAACAGAGCGTTCCGGTGAAGGGAACAATGCATGGATCGGATATCGTGACGCGGGATCTGGATGGGGTTGGGAAAACGGCGAAATATGCAGCTACACCAACTTGCATAGCAATTGGAATTCATTCTCGTTAAACCATGCCTACATACTTGGTGCAGACCATGGTGAGCCTGGGTTCTGGGGACGCAATCAGCTTCACGACAACGATTTCATTCGAAATGTCAGGGGCGTCATCGAGCGGGACACACCACCACCTTATGGGATTCCGACTGACAATCCGTTCGCCGATGGCATAGATGGTTTACCAGAAATCTATGCATATGGGCTGCGGAATCCGTATAAGTTTTCGTTCGATGATGGGCCGGGGGGCGATGGGACGCTGTGGCTGTCGGACGTGGGGCAGGGACTGTATGAGGAGCTCAACATCGGGGCCAGCGGGGCCAACTACGGCTGGGTGATCCGCGAAGGGGCGCACTGCTTCGACCCGTTCAACCCCGTCACGCCCCCCGCAAGCTGCCCGACCACCGGTGCACTCGGCGAGCCGCTGGTCGATCCCGTCATGGAATATCTGCACCGTGTCACCTGCACCACGGACGCGGACTGCGCCCCGCTGGGCGTGGGCTGCAACGAGGCACTCGGCGAGTGCGAAAACGAAGGCGGCATCTCCATCATCGGCGGGTTCGTTTACCGCGGCTCGGCGGTTCCCAGCCTCAGCGGCATTTACGTTTTCGGCGACTTCTCCGACGCCTTCTTCTCCCTTGGCGGTCGGCTCTACTACATGGAAACCACCGGCCCGGACGCCTACAAGCGGCGGCAATTCTTCCTCTCGCCGAACAATGCTCCCCTCGGCCAGTTCGTCAAAGGGTTCGGTGAAGACGAAAACGGCGAACTGTACACGCTCGTTTCGACGCAGCTCGGACCGCTAGGCACTGGGGGCAGCGTTCTGCGCATCGCCCCGCCATTCCCATCCGCGCCGGGCGCCGATCCGACGGGCATCAACAAGTGCCGGTTCATCTCGTTCAACGCTCCGGCTCCCACGCTGGTGGAAGGGTCGGTGGAGACGGCCCTGCGCATCAAGCTGACTTCCCTGCACCACGTCGCGCCCCCCTACTCGGGGGGATCGACGATCGCCTTTACCGCTTTCGAAGGGCTGTCCGTTTGGATCGGCCCGCCCGCGACATACGTTGAGTCAAGCGCCACGCAAACCCCATTCCGTGCGGCAATATTCTCTTGCGTGCCGATTTATCGCGACTGGAGCACCGAGGGGCTATTGCACGTCACGGGTTCGGCGATCGTTCCCAGCTCGATCTATCACGTGGAAAGCGTAGCGGCAGCATGCACCGGAGTGGAAGGAACTGCGCCAGAATGTCAAAGCGGCGGGCAAAATGTATCGTCGCAACTGGAAATCCGCACGACCCGGTGGGGCGATGTGGAAATACCTTACAGTCCGCCTTCCACCGCGGAGCAACCAGACTTTGGGGACATTGCGGCACTGGTGAACAAATTCCGGAGTTTGCCGAATGCGCCCATCAAGGCGCGGGCCCTGCTATCGGGATACGATGCGTTCGGCGCTTTTAATACGGGGATCCTGGAATTTGATCTGAGCTTTTCACACATAGCCAGATGCGTAGATGCTTTTCGCGGCATTCCTTATCCTTACAAGATGGGCCGATGTGCGACCTTCACGGGTTCGGGCGGGGCCTGCGCGACGGACGCTGACTGCACGGGCAGCAGCGCACCGCCCTGCTTGCTGTATTGTTATTGAAAGCAGTGACTCTTGGCGCGGTTCACCCAGCGACGTAGACTTTCCGGCCCGATGGCGCCAGCTTTGGCATCGTCGGGCCGGAGTTGTAAATTCCAAAGATCAAAGATCAAAGCTCAAAAAAGGTTTCGAGTGGTGGTGTTTTCGTTCTTTGAATTTTGAACTTTACCATTTGCGAGGGCACCATGATTCCAAAGTGTCGGTTCCTAATCACGTCCTGTCTCTTTTTGGGCTCTGTGTTGACGGGTGGAGCCCGAGCTCAAGACCCCGTGCTGCTCATGCCGGTCTTTTCGCTTGAGGCCTATGAGGTGAACTCTCTTCCGATTCCCAATGGCCCGGCGACCAAAATCACGGTTGGGCCCGGCGACGTCATCACGGCCAAGATCATGATTCGCAACTGGTCTCCCAACGGGCAAAGGCTTCGCGCCTACCAGGCGAAGCTGGATCCGGCGGGGTTTTCGAGCGGGACAGCCGGGAAGGTTTTGCCGGCGGGCTTTTCGCCGGGCACCAACAATGACGCGAACGCGTTCATCGATGTAAAGGACCCGATGTACGTGCACAAGGACCTGGCTTCGATCCCGCTGGTGGATTCGGCTTCGGAAGGGTACCGCTGGCTCAACGTGTTGCTGGACGGGGAGTTCGCGCCGATCTCCGCTCAGGACGGAAAAAAATACTACTGCGGGACGGTGAAACTCCAGCCGTCTCCCGACGCCGAAGGCACATTCAAGATCGGCCTGTCGGAAGAGCAAATGGCCAGCGGGCTCCTCGATCCAGGAAATGAGCCGATTGTTCCGCTCGGGTTTGAGCCGCTGCACGTCGAGGTGAAGAGCGGAGTGAAGTGGCTCAAGATTGAGTCCAGCGATCCGCCGAACGGGGCCGTGGACGGCCGGATTCAACTTTCGACGGCGGGCAAGCAAGACCCGGCGTGGAATACGGTGATCCTGCAATTCAACGCCGACGTTGGAGATGTTGCGGCGGCTGATTTCGAAGTGAACGACGGAACGCCGTCACCGCCAAAGATTACCGGGGTGGAAACGAGCGGCTCACAGGTTCTGATTACGCTTGATCAGGGCATAGGCAGCGGAGTTTGGACCACGATCAAGCACAAGGGCAGCGACAGCTTTATTCGAATCGGTCGGCTGTCGGGTGACGTAAGCAATGACGGCCGCACCAACGCGGACGATTTGATGGTTTTGATTCGGGGACTCAATCGCGACTCGAACCTGCCGCTGTATCGGGCGGATTTGGATGCCGATGGGAAGGTCAGCGCGCGTGATGCGTTGAAAATGATCGATTTATTGACGCAAAAGCGCACCGCCAGCCAGTCGCGACTTCGGTAACGAGAGCTTTGGGGCCCAAAAGAAACCGGCCTTGCCGCGATTCACCGCTGCAAGGCCGGATGGTTTTTTGTCGCAATCGACTGCCCGGCTTTAACTTGAAACCGGGCCGCCGCAACCACACAAATACGAACTATGGACAGATTGCCGAGCAGGGGAACGCGATGCCCCGGAAGGCATCGACTGCGCCGGCGACGTCACCGAAATTAATGCATCCTTGACCCGTGCATTCCAAGGTCACATCGCCGCACTGGTTCGCTCCAATGCCCATGATGTTGACCGACTGGTAGGTTTCGGTGGCTGTATAGATCCCTCGAAAGGCGTTCACGATCGCCGCAATATCGGAGAAATCCTGGTTCGCATCTCCGTTGGTGTTGCCCCATCTGGGAGTGCGTGTTCGAGCGGGCGCCGAGACGACAGGCGTACCTCCAAAATTGCATACCGAAGAAACGTGGTACAAGCCACTGGGACGTATTTCACTTCCATGAACGTGAACGGTTCCCCACGAGGAGGCGGGCATGTATGCCGGACTATTGCCCAAAAATCCCTTGTCGCAATGTCCACGGCAAGATCCGCCGGGACAATTGGCATCCGTCGTGCAGGTATTTCCATTGTTCGAACCGGCCGCACACAGTTTGGGGCAATTCGCGTCGCTTGTGCAACTCAGGCCGTCGTTGGCGCCCGCCACGCATCGAGGCGTCAGATATTTGGAAACGCAATTAATCGCCGACTCGTCGCAATCTCCTTCCACAAGGACGGCCACCGGCGTACTTCCCTGCCCGACACTGGGAGTCACTGTAAGATAGCGGTTTCCGGACCCAATGGCCGCAGGAGCGAGGCATCCTCCACAATTGTCGGCGGTCTCATTGCAACTGGCCGCGCTCGCGCACGGATTTCCATTGGCGGAGACGCAATCGTGGTCAAAGATGCAGCCCAGCGTAAGGTCGCAAACCTTCTGCGAGCAAAATTGCCCGGTAGCGCACGCGGCATTGTTGGTGCTGTACTGGCAGATGTCGTCCCCCGGGACGGGGGAGCAGACTTCCACGGTGCAAGCGATGTTGTCGTTGCAATCGCCGGCCGTTACGCAAGACTTGTAGCAAGTTCCTTGATAGCAACGATTACCGGCCCCGCAGGCAATCGGGGTATGCAGGCATGTACCGTTGGAGCACGAATCGATGGTGCATGCATCGGCGTCTGCACAGGGCAAAGGATCGTGGCGGCAGGTGCCTCCCAGGCACGAATCTGCCGTGCAAGCGTCGGCGTCCACGCAGTCAGCATTGGTGCCGCAGGAAAGGATCTGGATGGTGGCGGGCGGACCCAGTGCCTTGGTAACGTCGGACGAGGTGTAACCCGTTGGGGGGAGAACGCCGCTGATTACCTTGGTGGCCGAGTGGTCGCCGAAGCAAGGAAGCATGCTCACTGAGGTCATCCCTCCTGCAGGAATCGTCAGGGCCTTGAACTTGATCTTGGTGACATTCAAGCCGGCGGTTGTCGCGCAGGGCAGCCGAGCAGGATTTGCTCCACAGCTGAGCTGGGGAATCGCAGTGTAGAAAGCGTTCCCGTCGTTGGCGGGAAAACCGCTGCAAGGCGCGTTCAGACTATCGATGCCACAGTCATTGGGGAAGAGCGACGAGGACCAGTTGTAGGTTGCTGGATTGGGATTGCACAATCCGCCTGGACACAATGTTGCCACATTGTCGCAGGCCAATCCATTTCGCGTACCACCGGAACAGACGCCGGCGCAGACAAAGCAGGAGTTACCGCTGTCGCAGGGATCCTGGGGATTTCGATCGCTGCTTATGGATGGCTTCAGCTGAAGCACGGCGGGATCCCATTGCAGGATCGCCTGTATACCGTTAATGGCGGCCTGGGTGGCCGTACAGTCGTCATTGGCCGTGTTGCAATTCTGGGCGACGACGTAGAGATCAACGCCGACGGTGGAACCCACCACGACCGGCTGAGTCGTTGTCGGGCGCCATTCCATGCGGACGCAGCGATAGGGGTCGTTGGTTGCCCCGGGGTTCTCCACGCAAAAGGTGTTTTGGCAGTAATCGACCCGCGTACACTCGTCGTCGTCATCGCAGGGAGTGCCGTTGGGGCTGGTGGGATTGGCCGCCCTTGCACATTGGTCGGTCGCTTCGTTGCATTTGCCAATGGCGCAAGGGGGATCGTCCAGCCCGGTGCAAGTAATGTTGGAGCCGGCAGCGCATTGGTGCTGAGCGTTGCAGCCTTCGTTGCCATCGCAGAAAAGCCCATCGGCACAGGATGTTGAGCCGGGTACGTCGGCGGCACACTGGACGCAAGCGT
>JBKJYI010000179.1:0-6124 GCA_046715855.1 Phycisphaerae bacterium | reverse complement strand
GCCCAGTGTCGAAGAAATGATCGGCCGAACGTGGGAGGTGGAAGCGGCCGTTGCCCGCGAAGAAGGCCGCAGTCTCTTTAATGGCAAGGTCGGTCGGCTTATCGACGTCCAAGCATCGGTTAGCGCGCTGAACTTTCGTTTGGGGGACACTTGTTACCGCGATTTCCTGGGCACGAACTTGTTCCACGCCGCCGAGGTCGCCCGGCTCAACCCGGCATTTCTTGCCGACGCTTTGGGCATCAGCGCCCTGGTGATCACGCGGGACGGATACATCGTCTTGGGTCGCCGCAGTCGCAAAGTCGTATTCCATGCCGAGCATTTGCATACTTTTGGCGGATTGCTGGAGGAAGCTGATCGCACTTTAGAAGGTTATGATTTAGCAGCCAGCGTTCGACGCGAATTGATGGAAGAGTTGGGCTTGAACCCTGTAGCCCTATCGGCAATGGGGGTCACTGGATTGGTTCGCGACCGTGCTATTCAACAGCCCGAATTGATCTTCGACGTTTATGTTGCGTCCACCAAGGGCGAACTGAGCACAACCTTCGCCGCCCGCCACGATGACGAGCACACGGGCATCGAGTTCGTGGGCGATGATCCGGATTCCGTTCTCGCATTTCTGCGGGATACTTCAAGACTCACGCCGGTTGCGCAAGCGGCGTTGCTGCTGCACGGTAAGCACGCTTGGGGAACCGTGTGGTATGAAAATACGTGCATCAATTTGTTCGGCTGCCAGCCTGAGCACCGCGAAGGTGCTCGCCCCCAAGCAACTACACAGTGAAATCATCGTCGTCTGCACCCTTTGCTCTTGCGACGACGGCCGCGTAAATCTCAGCCGCCCTGCCCTTGCGTAGGCCCTTGGCACATTCCTCGAGTGTCGCCCCCGTGGTTCGCACGTCGTCGATGATCAGGAGGCGCGCCCCGCGTACGCCGGCTCCGGGAATCAAAGAAAACGCCCCGCGGACATTCTCAATTCGCTGGCTGTACGAAAGCCCGATTTGCCGCGGGCCCGAACGCGTGCGCCGCAAAAGCGGTACGCAAGGAAGGTCGAGGCGCTTGGCCACGCCGCGGGCCAGCACGCGGGCGACGTGGAATCGGCCTTTTAACATCTGCCGCCAGTGCGTGGGCACATAGGTCACGGCCTCGACGCGATCCGCCCAATGCGATGCCGCTATGGAATCCGCCAGCCAGTCAAGTAAGAGGGGCTCGACGTCGTGACGCTCGCGGAACTTGTATTGTCGGATCAGTACTCCCGCTTTACCCCCATAAGTTCCGATCCGCGCGGTTCCTGATATCCGAAACCGCGTGTCGCGGCATGCGCCGCATCCGTCCCAGGATGCCTCGAAGGGGCCCACACTCCCCGCACACACCGGACAGCCTTCGGTCAACCGTTCGCGCACGATTTGGTTTGCACATTCAGCACAGAGCGGCGAGCTTCCCCATTCGTTGCAACAAGCGCATCGCGGCGGGAAAGCCAGATCGATAAGGTCGGTGGCGACAGGGCGAAGTTTTTTCAACCAAGTTGCTCGGAAAATGTCGGACATTGTCTTTCTTTCCACGTTGCGACCTGAGCGTATAATAAGGGCTTAAATCCTGCTGGCCCACGCCGGTAACGTTTCCCCTGGAATGCAGCCATGAGACGGTCGGAATCGCAATGGATTGGAGTCGCAGCCGCGTCATTGGTTGCCGCTGTCGCGAACGCCCAGCCGCCTCCGACCAAGGTCGTGCTGGACAAGGCGAAAATCGTGGACGCTCCGGTCACAATTACGCTCGTAGGCTCAGTGCGGCCTGCGCGATCCAGCCGCGTAGCGTCGGAGCTCGCCGGCGTCGTGGCCGAGATGCCGGTCCGCGAAGGTGATCGCGTCGAGCAAGGTCAGCCGCTGTGCTCTTTAAATGTGGATTCGCTGACCCTGCAACTTGCGTCGGCCAAGGCGCGGCTGAAATCGCTTCAATCGCGGCACGAGGAGCTTTTGGCTGGCACGCGAAAAGAAGATATCGCTCGCTATCAGGCCTTGTACGAGGAGGTAATTGCCGAGCGGGACCGCTGGCGGTTTGAACTCGATCGCGTCGAAAAGCTTTATTCGGGCAGTGAATCGAATGCAAAGGAAATCTCCGACACCCGGGCTTCGTTCTTAAGCGCGGATCAACGCCGCATCGCCGCCAAGGCAGCATTGGACCTGGCACAGGCCGGGCCTCGGGCGGAGACCATCGCACAGGCTGCTTTCGAAGTGGCTGAACAACAGGCTGCGACTTCTCGTCTGGAAAACGATTTGAAAAAGACCGTGATTCGCGCGCCGTTCACCGGGCACGTCGTGAGCCGTGCGCTCGAAGTTGGCGAATGGGTCGCGGCCGGCGGCACAGTCGCGACCATGATCGAGCTAAGCACCGTCCTTGTCTGGGTGGACGCGCCCGAGTCCGCTTTGCCGTTTCTCGAAGTGGGCGCGGCGGCGCGGGTAAAGATCGACGCGCTGGGGCGGTCCTTCGACGGCGTGATCAAGCACGTGATGCGCGAGGCGGACCGCGCCGCGCGAACCTTTCCTTTCGAAATCGAACTGCAAAACCCCGACAATATCATCGCAGCCGGCATGTTCGCCCGGGCCACGGTGCCGGCCGGACCGCGCAAAACGGGGCTCGCCGTTCCCAAAGACGCAGTGGTGACAAGCGATGGCACTGACCGCGTCGGACTGGTGACGCTCGGGCCCCAGGGCCCCGCTGCCTTGCTCGTCCCCGTATCGGTCGGCGTTAGCGTGGGCGATTGGATCACCATTACCTCGGGCAACATCCGTGAGGGTGATTCCGTCGTCGTACGTGGCACGGAAAATCTTCTGCCCTTTCCCATGCCCGTGATAGTCGTCGATGAACAGGGAACACCGGTGGCGGCCAACTCGGATCCTGCTGGAGCCTCCAAGAATTCCCCCGTCGGTAAGGACCAATAATGCCTTTCATTCGCTTTGCCATCGAGAACCCGGTGAAGGTGGCCGTCGGTGTCATCCTCCTGGCACTCTTTGGCACGCTGAGCATCTTCGCGGTGCCCATCCAACTTGTCCCCGACGTGGACGCGCCGGTCATCAAGGTGACTACGCGCTGGACGGGTGCGAGCCCGCAGGAGATGGAGAGCGAGGTCGTCGATCGCCAGGAGGAAAAGCTCAAAAGCGTCGCGAACCTTCGCAAAATGACTTCGGTCTCGCAGGAAAGCGAAGCGACCATCCGCCTTGAATTCCCTGTCGGCGTGGACAAGGACATCGCATTCCGCGACGTCTCCGACAAGCTTCGCCAGGTCACCGACTACCCGGACGAAATGGACGAGCCGGTCATGAGCGCCACCGATGACGAGTTCGAAAACATCATCGGCTGGATGATCCTTTCGTCGAAGGACGGCAAAGACGTCGCCACGCTCAAGACGTTTATTGAGGACCAGGTCAAGCCGATTCTCGAACGCGCCGAAGGCATCAGCGAAGTCGATGTGTATGGCGGACTCGACCGCGAAATGCAGGTCGAAATTGACCCCTACCGCCTCGCGGCCCGCGGTCTCACCTTTCGCGACGTGGAGGCCGCCCTGCGACGTCAAAACGCCAACGTCTCCGCCGGTACCATTGCGGAGGGCAAGCGCGATTATTCCTATCGCACGGTCGGGGAGTTCCGGCGCCTCGAAGACGTGGAGAACACCGTCGTGGCCTACCAGCCCGGCGGGCCGGTCCTCATCCGCGACGTCGCCAAAACCATCGACGGCTTCAAGAAACAGTACGCCTTCGTCCGCTCGCACGGCCAGTATGTCATCGCGCTCCCTGCCCGCCGCGAAACCGGGGCAAACGTCATTGAGGCCATGCGCAACCTCCGCGAGCAAATCGAGAAAGTCAATCGCGAAGTGCTCGCCTCGCGCGGCCTGAACATCGAACTCACCCAGGTTTACGATCAAACCGTCTACATCTGGGACGCGATCTGGCTGGTCTTCGGCAATCTCGCGGGCGGCGGCGTGCTGGCCATCATCGTGCTCTGGCTGTTCCTCCGCAGTTTTAGCGCCACCGGCATCGTCGCGGTCTCCATTCCCATCGTCGTCGTCGGAACATTTCTCATGATCGCCATGCTGGGCCGGACGCTCAACGTGATCATGCTCGCCGGCATCGCCTTCGCCGTGGGCAACTCGGTGGACAACTTCATCGTGGTGCTCGAAAACGTGTACCGCCATCGCGGCATGGGCAAGTCGCGCAAGCAGGCGGCCCTCGACGGCGCCGCCGAAGTCTGGGGCGCGGTCTTCGCCAGCACGATGACCACGCTGGCTGTATTCCTGCCCGTGGTCTTCATCCAGGAGGAGGCCGGCCAACTTTTCAAGGACATCGCCATTGCCAGCGCCGTCGCCGCCGCGCTTTCCTTTTTCGTCGCGTTTGTGGTCATTCCGCCGCTGACCGCGCGATTCTTTTCCGGCTCGAAAGCGATGGAACTCGGCGACAAGCCATCAAGGATGGGCACTTGGGTCGCATCGTTGGTTCGCCTGATTAACGGCCATGTTTTTTCTCGCGTTGCGACAGTGGTCGGACTCTCCGCCGCCGCGTTTATTGGAAGCTGGCTTCTGCTCCCGGGCACTGAGTACCTGCCGGGCGGAAACGAAAATCTTGTTTTTGGATTGCTGTTTTCGCCGCCGGGATACTCGGTGGACGAGTACCGCAAGATGGCGGTCATCGTCGAAGAGGGCGATCCGAACGATCCCACGGACGGTGTCCGGCCGTACTGGGAGGCGAGCCTTGGCACGCCTGAGGCCAAGCAACTCGCGCCGGTGGACATGGCTGTGGGCAGAGGCCGCAGAGAGATTCGTACCATTGTGCCCCCGCCCATTGACAACTTCTTTTTCGTAACGTTCAGCGGCTCGGCCTTTATGGGCTGCACCTCGGAGGAGCCCACCAACGTCAAGCCACTCGAAAAAGTGCTCGAAAAAGCGGGGTCCCGCGTCCCCGGCGTGTTCACGTTTTTCCGCCAGGCGTCGCTCTTTAGCGGCGGCGAGTCGGGCAACTCCGTCGATGTGGAGATTCGCGGCGAAGACCTGAGCGCCGTCGTCTCGTCGGCCAGCGCTCTGGTGGGACGAATTCTGGGGGCCGGGTATGGATACCCCCAGCCCAGTCCGGCCAACTTCGACAAGGATCGTCCGGAAGTCCAACTCGTGCCGGACCGGGTGAAGGCCGCCGATTTGGGTTTGGATGTTCGCGACGTGGGGTTCATCGTCGAGGCCTGTATCGACGGCGCGTTCGCGGGCGAGTTCAACGACCGTGGCGATAAGATCGACATTGCAGTGACCGTCAAGGACACCGACAAAGCAACGCACGAGGAAATCGGACAGCTTCCCATCGCTACGCCCAGTGGACACGTTGTGCCCATCGCGTCGGCAGTCGAATTGCGTCGAACCACGGCCCCGCAACAGATCAACCATATCGAGGAGATGAACTCGGTCACGCTGTCGGTGAATTCCAAAGGCGGCATCCCGCTGCAGGACACCATGCGCGAATTGCACGAGGAGATCATCGTCCCGCTCCGCGCCGAAGGATTGGTGTCACCCAATGTCACCACGGTTCTCGCCGGCACGGCCGACAAGCTGACCCAGACGCAAAAGGCGCTCATCGGCGACTTCGCGGGTAAGGTCACGCGCCCGCGAATCTTTGGCCAGCCGGTTGGCGTTTCGCTGTTGCTGATCGTCGGGGGGGCGACGGCCTTCGTTCTGGCGATGCGATTGCTTATCAGCAGGAGAGCGGCGGCGGTTGTGGGTCTGGTTTGCTGTATAATCTTTGTAGGCGGCATTTTCGCCTTGAATCCGTCGCTGTTTTTTGCGCTGGCCAACTCGCGGGCGTTTCTGGCCCTGCTCATCACCTACCTGCTCATGGCCGGCCTCTATGAGTCCTTCGCGTACCCATTTGTCATCATGTTCTCCGTGCCCCCCGCGGTGGTCGGCGGCTTCCTCGCCATTCGCATCGTGCACGAAATCAGCCTGTACGATGTGAAAGCCCAAGTGCAGCAGCTTGACGTGCTCACCATGCTGGGCTTCATCATCCTCATCGGCATCGTGGTCAACAACGCGATCCTCAACGTCCACCAGGCCCTGATTCACCTCCGCGAAGACGGCCTGCCCCCCGACGACGCCGTC
>JBKJYI010000178.1:0-2827 GCA_046715855.1 Phycisphaerae bacterium | reverse complement strand
GCACCACATTCTTAGAGCGAGAAAGAAGATCCATGATCTTATTCTTAAACTCAGTCATACCGGGCAGATGCAAGAACTTATCATAGACATCCCACCCGTAGTAGATGTGTAGCTCGGCCTCTGGATTAACAGCGATTACCCGAGGCCAGATGTGTTCGAGGATGTTGTCCAGACCACGATCAGGACTGCTGCTGTATATAACACGGTTAGGATCACGAGAAACGCGACCGCGAAAGCGGTCTGGATCGACCCCATTTCCAACAACCTTGATATGATCACTAGAGAGGAAGGGATAAGTATTAAGGAGATGTCGCTTATGCCAATCAGTAAGCGCGATGATCGCATCGAACTTCTCCGCTCTCTCAGGGGTTAGGCTTTCTCCCCGATCGGTGTCGTGGAGCCACAGTACCTTGCGTGATGCGTTTGGAGCAAAGTCGATGAGTTCAGGTGATCTCCATGCAATGAAAAGATCACTATGGACTGCAGGCAAAAATCGTTCTTGACTTCGGTATCGAACACCTTTGAAGTAGCGAGTGTCGTCAACGCTACTAAAGACCGTAACCGCGCTTCCAGAGCTGGCGAATTCCTCACCAAGCCTGATAATCGCAGTTTCGCTTCCACCTAGTCCACTCTCCTCGAATGAACGTGGGGACCAAGCCTCCGGCGACCCCATCGCAGCAATCGTGATGCTTTGAGTAGCCCTTTCACCGACCTTGTAATCCGCGAAAATCCAACCGGAACCTCCCCAAGGCTGTCTGTAGAGGTTTTGTATTCTTCCTCTTGGAGCCAGCATTCGTTCCATGTCGTCAAGATCGAAAATTCGGAGATGTCCCTTGAGATCGGGTTTGTCCCATCCTGGTGCATTCCCATTCTCCCAAGCAAGATACGGGGTGGTTAGAGCGATGTGCCGAACTGAATGTTCCAGGTTACTGAGAAATTCGTCAGGGTCGACGACGTGTTCAATAACCTCAAAGGCGATACCGAGATCGTAGAATTGTTCCACATCGGACTTCCAAGAGGTAACATCGGCTGTGAGGAAGGTCGTATGTGGGATTGACCAGTCTGAGGTTCGTTTGGTGGCGAGAGCGATACAGCGCGGATCGAGGTCAAGCCCTGTGATAGACACGTCTTGCAGTTCCCGCGCCAAGGGCAACGTGATGAATCCATCTGAGCACCCAAAGTCTACGATACTCTTCGCGTTCTGTTCGCGAGCCACTCGAAGAGCAAATGCAAGACGAGGGTACTTGATCCAGTCCTTGTCAAGGATGTCCTCATCGGTCATCGGCTCCCAGTGTGGATTGTTAACATAGGCATCAACCATAAGCTGGGGCTCATCTACGTGAGCTGTCCATTCCAGCGACTTCTGCCTGATGTCTTGAATCTCTGGTACCTGTTCAATCAGGTGGGGAATTGCGTCCCACAGACGGCGGGCCTTCAACCACTCGTCGTTTCGCCCCAGGTGAGCCCAGATGGTCTTGACGGCTTCTACCAGTCCGTGACTGTCCATTTCCTGGCGCACTAACGTGATGTGCCGAAGAAGTTCAGGAGTTTGGTGAATTCTATAAGCTCGCTCGGCATTTGCCAGGCTCATCTCATAATCACCGAGCTGGGCGTAGGCCAGAGCGATGATCATGGAAGGTGTGTAGTCGTAGTCCCTAGGATTAGTGATAAGCATAGTCTGCGGCTTGTTCTTAGTCGCAGCAGCCTTCATCCACTCGATGGACGCCTGGTACATGCCCTTGTGGTAGTAAGTTTCGCCCAGACCAAGGTAGGCATCGGGCCAAGAGGGCATAATCTCAATAGCCGCGATGTCGTAGCTCACACTCTTCGTATAGTTTCCCAGGGCTCTGTATGAATCAGCGATGCGATGCGTAACCTGATATCTCTCCTCGTCCCAATCCGAAAGCTTGATGTACCTCTGCCAATGCAGAATCGCTTCTTGTAGGTTACCACGAGTGGCGTTTTCTGAGCCGAGGTACGCCAAGATGCGCGGATCAGGGTTGGGTTCGCTCTCTTCAAGCTGTCGGTAGAGAATTTCGAGGTTGCGGCGATCATCATGCTTATCGGCCGGCTTGTGATGGACGACCAAGATGTCTGGCTCGAACATCTTGACGTGATCCGGCGGGCCGATAAGAACTTCGTGAATTGATCCGGCCCACTGAAAGCCAGCCACCAATCTAATGAGACGTTCTCGCACCAGGTAACAGAAGTTGGCACCCGTGTCAGCATCCCTAGCATATTCATATCCCCAGTAGAACGCATCTACTTCTGGGTGCTCTTGTACGAGCCAGCGCATCTTCGCGCCGTTGATAAGTTCGTCGTCCCCATCGAGCCACAGACCATACTCGCCGGTCAGTGAACCCCACACGATGTTCCTCGCTTCCGAGAAATCACCGTGCCAGGGAATATCGATTACCTTGTCAGTGAACTTCCGTGCAATTGCTTCCGTGTCATCTGTGGACTCCCCCGCCAGACCGATAACGATCTCATCGACGAATGGTGCCACAGAGGACAGGCACTTCTCTAGAGTACGGCCTTCGTTGCGACAGATCATACCTAGGCTGATGCTAGCCACTTCTTAAATGCCTCCTGTGATCGGTTCTGTGAAAATTTTTGCCAAGCTTCTGGTCTAGTTCTACGACCATTGCGATTGCCAGTTGGACCTCGACCCTTCCGATACATGTCTGCCATGTTCTCGGAATGGCTTCCTAAGAAGAGGTGTTTAGGCTGTACGCATAGCTTGTTATCACAAGTGTGACAAACCAGTTGATCAGCAGGAATATCTCCATGAAGGAGCTGCCATATAAACCTATGAGCTCTGTAGTAC
>JBKJYI010000177.1:0-3846 GCA_046715855.1 Phycisphaerae bacterium | reverse complement strand
CGGCATAGGTGCAGCCGGCATAGATCGGGGCGCCGCCGTACGAGTACGTGACGCTGGGGGGATTAGTGCACGGATTCATGGCCACCGTGTAGTTCTGATAGGCGCCCGTGGTGTCCCAGAAACCGCTGGACGGGTGGAAACTCAAAATGACTTGGCCGCATTGGTCGTCAAGGATGTAGATCGCGCCCGAATAGAAGAACAGCGCCGAAGTCGCGAGGAAGCCCTGCGAGTTGCTCTGCGGCTGCACGCGGAAGTCCTGGCCATTCGGGTTGCTGATCGACAGCTCGATGCTCACCGTGTTCGGAGCGGTCGGCCGCACCGGAACCGCGGCGTGCGCAGTGTGCGGATAGCGAGCATCAACGCCCAGACCAAAGTTCGTGATATTGGTGCGGGTGGACGGGTCATGCGTCAGTCGCAGGTGCTGCGTGCCGCCCGCCGGGAAGTTGGTGGCGATGGTGGGGGTGATCAAGCTGGCATTGCCCGCCGCCGTATGACCCCAGCACGGAGGGTTCTGCGTTGTGGAGTTGCAACCGGCAGGGAATACGCCCGTTGGCGTGTGGGCAATGTAGCCGGTGGTGTTGTAGCCGCCCGGAGCTCCGGTAGCTTCAAAGCCCGTGGAGTAATTAAAACCATGGCTGGCGGTGGCCGTGGAGCCGAGCGCGGTGACCCCGTCAGCATCGGGGCTGACCTTGCGGGGCATCGGGCGGGCCGCGATGGTCGACGTCGCTGCAAGACCCGCCATCAACCCGAACGAACAAATCAAAATAACAAAGTGACGCTTCGTCATACCTCTCAAACCCTCCGAACGCGCCCAAATTGCACCTTCGCGACCACCAGCAGCAGTATCGCTAACACAATAAGTCCCCACTCGCTGACCGTCGGAATGGAGTTCGGATCGCAAGCGTCGGTGTCCTCATTGCAAGTCGTGTCTTCGGGGCACGGATTGGTGCCGGCCACGCACCCCGACGCCGAATCGCAGCTCTCCGCGCCGTTGCAGAACTCACCGTCATCGCAAAACAATGGGTTTCCCGGAACGCAGCCGGTTTGAGGACTGCAAAATTCATATCCGTCACAGACGGTATTGTTCACGCACATGGCGTGATTCGGAGTAAACGAGCAGTTGGCATCGCCTCCGCAGGCATCAATAGTACAATCGATTCCGTCATCGCAAGTTCCGCAACTCCCCCCGCAGCCGTCATCGCCGCATTCCCGATTAACGCAGTCGGGAAGACAAGCACACGCAATATCCGCGCACAACGTGTTTGCCGTCCAATTCTTGTCCAAGCCCGTGCAATCACCCTCCAGGACCGAATCGACGCAACCTGCATCCAATCCATTCGTGTCGCAGCATGCACCATAAACTGGACAAGGGGCACCGGTCTGCAAAATAAGTTCATCTACGTCGATGTTACTGGGACTCCCTCCCGGAATAGCCCCCTGATTGTCTCCAAATATAAGAATTTGTTCCAGGTTGGTGCCGCCTATGATACAGGTCGTGCGCCTTGGTCCGCTTCGAAAGATGTACGCGATTTCATTGTTGCAGGGATCAAGTTCGATCTGGAGCCAATGATAAGCGCCCGGGAACCAGCCATTGAGATTTGCCCACTCAGGCGTGTCTCCGCATCCATCCAGAAAATAAACTCCTCCCATGTAGTGCAAAAGCATTGAAGATGCCAGAAAGCCCTGGGAGTTGCTTTGAGGCTGCACTCGGAAACTTTGCCAACTTCTCGCATCGATGGATATCCGCATTGTCACCGTGTTAGGCGCGACCGGCTGCGGGCTCAGATCTTCCGTTCGTGGATAGCGTGCATCCACTCCCAATCCGAAATTTGAATTAGCCGGAGCGGCCGGATCATGGCTTATGCGCAGATGTTGAAGGCCGGCAAATGGATGCGCCGTTTCGATATGACCCTCGATGAGACTGCGATTGGCCCTCATGGTCGTGCCCCAGCATGGATTGGCCACGCCGCCGCACCCTACGGGCTGCGTCCCGCCGCCGATGTAACCAGGAATGAATCCTTCGCCAGCTTCAAAACCCGTCGAATAGTTGAGTCCTACGCCCATCGACGCCGTGGCGGGGACAGCATCAACCATTCCGGCGGCGAACGGGCCGCAAACCGGTGGGTCTTCGATTCCGGCCAGGGAAAAGTGCGCCACCAAGTTCAGGGAGAGCGCAAACAGAAACATTGCGGCCAATACATGTCGTTTCTTCATAAACCCTCCGACGTCGGTGCATTGTGCTGCCTGCGACGCACCAATCCGCGAGAATACTCTAAATCGGCTGAGAATTGCAAGAAAATACAGGGGTGAGGGACGAATTCCGCTCGGCGTTGCAAATGCAGGCCGTAAACATGCCGGAATTTGCTTTGGATCGCCAAAAGCGGAACTGGTTGTCAATTTCGGCGGCACGAGCGACGATCTGTGAATGAGTCGAAAGCCGGCATCTTCGAGAAGTTCTACGCACGCTCGCGAGGCCGAGTGGCCGCCGCCGCGCGGGGCGGTTTCGCCGTGGGTACAGCTTCGCTCGGCGTCGGGCAATCCGCTGATTTTTAAGCGGATGGTGCGGGCGGCGGATCCGGCGGCGCGCCCCGGCGATGTGGTCAATATTTACGACAAGGCCGGCGGACTTTTTGGGCGCGGGCTGTACAACCCGCGTTCGATGATTGCGCTTCGCGTGCTGACACATCGCGACGTGGCGATCGATGACGCGTTCTGGCACGGAGCGTTGTCTCGGGCCGTAGACTTGCGGCGGCAGTTGCGGATCGACGAGGTGACCGATGCGTACCGGCTTGTGCACGCCGAAGGCGACGGACTCAGCGGGCTCATCGTCGAGAAGTACGCCGACGTGCTCGTGTTCGAGATCTTTTCGCTGGGCATGTACCAGCGATGTTCGATGCTGGCGCAAATCTTGAATCATCATTTCTTTGGCGAGCCGCCGACTTCAGTCGGCGCGGATTCAAGAAACCGCGAGAGTCCGCGCGAACTGAAGTTCGCGGCTCGCAAAATCGACAATCGCACATCGCAAATCGACAATCCGCTTCGTCTCGTTGTCCGCGCGGATGATTTCATTGAGCGGACCGAGGGGTTTCGAGTCGATCCTTCGCTGCAGCCCGACGTCGGACGGCTGATTATTCGCGAGCATGGGGTCCGGTATCGCATCGATGTGGCCGGTGGGCATAAGACCGGGTTTTTCTGCGATCAGCGGGACAATCGCAAGCTGTTTGCGGGACTCTGCCGCGACGCCAGCGTGCTCGATCTCTGCTGCTACACGGGCGGATTCAGCGTGTGCGCGAAGGCGCTGGGCGGGGCGCGGGAGGTGATCGGCGTGGACCTTGACGAGGACGCCGTCGCGATGGCCAAGGAGAACGCAAACCTCAACCAGGCCCGCATCGACTTTGTGCACTCCGACGCGTTCATATACCTGCGGCAGATGATCGCGAATGGCCGCAAGTTCGACGCGGTTGTGCTCGATCCGCCGAAATTTGCCGGCGATCGCGAAGAAATCGAGGAGGCGCTGATCAAGTACCACGACCTTAACGCGCTGGCCATGCAGGTGGTGCGGCTTGGCGGGGTTTTCGTGACGTGCAGTTGCAGCGGGCTGGTGTCGCGCGAGGTGTTCAAGGGGACGGTGATTCGAGCAGCTCGGCGGGCGAAGGTGATGCTCCAGTTCTTCGCGGAAACGGGGGCCGGCCCGGACCACCCGGTGATGATGAACTGCCCGGAGTCGGAATATCTCAAGGTCATTTGGGCACGAGTTACGTGAGGCAACAAGGCAGCGAGGCGCCGGGGTTCGGGTTTCGAGATTCGGGTTCCGGGGGGCGGGGAAGAAGGCGCGACGAAGGGGGG
>JBKJYI010000176.1:0-6029 GCA_046715855.1 Phycisphaerae bacterium | reverse complement strand
TACCTTATGGCGTGCTCTGTTTGGGCCTGGGACGGGGCAGCCGCAAAGCATGGTTCCTAGAGGGGTAGAGGGGAGCAGGCTGGACGGGCCTGTGCAGCGGGTGGCTGATGCTATCGACGTGTTGATTGCAGACCCAGACCCGAAGATTAACGAGCCGGTAAACTACGTGCGGGCGTTCTACCTGTTCGGTTATGAAAAGGTCATCGAAAAAACCGGGTTAAGCCAAGGCGCGCTATACAAATTGGTTCGGATTGGTGAAGGCATGATCCGGGTAGAATCGAAGCTGCGTTGACATTACACATGAAAATTGCTACATAACGTCATGGTGTATTGCTGTCTCTGATGCAAACGTTACTGACACCAGCGGCATTTCAGAACAACCTAGCGGATAGCTGCAGGCATCGTAAGGGCAGGCGGTTTATATGCGCAAATGAAAGGGTTGGCGGGTCACCGTTCTGTGCGGCGCACAAAGCGCTCACGGAGCGCGAGACCACTAAAGCCAAACAGCGCGAAGCGACGACCCTTGAGGGTTATGTGCACTTTCCTGGCAGTCAATGCACGAATATCTACTTCGTCCGCACTGCTAGTGGCCCTGTGAAGATAGGGCACACCTACAATGTCAACAAGCGCGTTGAATCGCTGCAAATAGCGAGTTCAGAGCGGTTGACGGTATTAGCCTACTTTGTAGCTCCGAAAATCATGGAAAAGCGCCTGCATGAGGCCCTGAAAGATCGGTGGCTTGGCGGCGAATGGTTTGAATTCTGCCCTGAGATTGAAATCCTGTGCCGACTGGCTAGGGCGGGAAGTATCGAGAATATCAAGCGTTTTGTGGGCTGGCCAACGACTGGAAGTAAGCTTACTAATCCTGTCAGAACTACCCCGCTGGCTTAGGCTGTCGGGTGCGGGGCCTCTTCGGAGGCCCTTGCTTTTTAGCAGCGTACTGACGCACCTTAACGTGCAGGGCAGGGGGTAGCCATAGTTCCAGCTTGACGAGACCGGCAGCGCGCTTCCTTGCGCGTTCTGCGGCCTTGCGGGCGTTGGCGGCAGCCTTCACCTGTGCTTGGCCAGTTGTGCTTTCGAGAAGTTTGGCCAAGTTAACCGAGCGCGCACCACTCCATTCGATGGTCGTGACTTTGGCGATCATTAAGCAGCCATCTCGTTCGCAACGGCCTTAGCTTCATTGCACGTCGCTTGGACGTCGCGTCTTTTTAGGAAGGCTACAGCCTCATGGTATCCATTCGTGAATTCGTATTCCTTAGCGTCGCCGCCGTGAGCTAGGGCTTGAATGATGTACCTAGAGGAGTTGCCAAGGCTGTCATACGCCTCGCACAGTTTCACAAGCTGGTTCAGGTTCATCTCGTTTCTCCGGTTAGTAGATACAGGGTAGGTTATGACATGTCACAATGCAAGGGCTATTTGATGAAAGCCCTTAAAGATTCCCTAGACAAGGCTGTCGAGCTTCTAGCTGGTAAAAACAATGATGTGTTAATCGCCCGGCTATTCACGACGCTAGAAAGAATGGTGGAGTTACAAGCAGCGGTTGCGGCTGTTAGGAACACTAGCGCGACCAAGCGTCAATTCGATGATTAAACACGTTCTGCGGACAATTTGTCTGGATCTGACCGTCGGCTAGACCGGCTAGTAGGATCCATCCGGGGGTGCCTAAGCACCCCTTTTTATTGCCTGGAGGTTCTATGGCCGGCCTATTTTCAATGCTGATTTACCTGGTCATAGTCGGGCTCATCTTTTACGTGTGCTGGTGGTTCCTTGGCTATGTAGGCGTACCGGAACCGTTCAACAAGGTAATCCGGGTAATTCTCGGCCTTATCGCACTGATTATCGTGGTCAACCTGCTGTTAAGCCTGATTGGCCATCCCATCTACCCCATGCCCGGACTGGGGCGGTTCTGAAAACAGTGAATTGACGTGAAATCAGATGTACGAATGGCTGACTTCACGTATCGAGTACCTGATTATTACGGGGCTTGTTCTGACGCTGTTATTGCAGGTATTCGGGGTACTTTCAGCACTTTCTAAACTTTCCCTGCCTGGTTTCATCAGGGAAACGCTGAGCCACAAAGGCTCTGGATTGCGCGCTACGTTTCTAACCCGGCTGGTCGTGGAACAGCTTGACGATACTTCCTGGAAATTATTGCGTGAGTTGGTTTGCGAATTCGACCCGCCGCTCGAGGACAAGCTGCAGTACATCAAGGTGCCAGCAGAATACGTGACCGACTTCGCTTCCGTCCCGAGACTGCCGTTTATCTATCCGTACGTCGGGGGTTTGGGTAAACGCGCAGGCGTAGTTCACGACTACCTTTATTCAACGCAAATGGTGAGCAAACAGACTGCTGACAAGGCCCTGGCGGCGTGCCTCGCAGCGAACGGTGTAAGCCCGCTCCGCAGGTTCTTCATGCACTCAGGGGTACGTATTGCCGGGGCTAACAGGTATCACCACTGGCGCGCACCCAAAATCATGGAAACCATTGCGACTGAAGTTCCTATCGACGTGAATCCAGGCGCAAAAGCGAAGGCGGTCGAAATAGAGCGGGAACGTAGTGCCTAACAAACACCGCTCGAAGGCGTATCAAAAGCACCAATGGTTAAGGGTAGACGGTAGTTACCCCGGAGCAGTACAGGACGCTCAAGGCAGATGGCTGGTGCTCCAAATGTGCTGGGCCGTCCGAGCGTCAACTGGCAGTGATGAGGTATTAGGCGAATGGTTCGATATTCCTGTCTCGTCCTAATCCTGCTCACCGGCTGCGAATTCCTAGCACCAACAAAAGGGCAGCACTGCACGTCAGTCGAGGGTGCCTGGCTAGGGATTGGTGGCGACACTATCCGTGCTGCAAGTGTAGGCGAGGCCGATGGCTGCCTGCGTTGTGCTGATGAGCACGGCAGCTATGAGAGCGCAGGGTGTGCAACTCTGCCGCCGGTGAAAACCACGACTACTACAACGACTGAGCCGCTGAGTCCTGAACCACTCTACACGGAACCGATGCAATGAGCTGGTGGCCGTGGGGCAACGACAACAAAGAGGTGATTAATCGACTCGACCGCATTCAGTGCGCTCTAAACGTACTGATTACTGATGTCAACGAGATGCAAAAAAGCATCAATCAACTGGAGAGACGAGTTATGGCTACGTATCAGGAAACGCGAGACTTGCTTGATGAGGTAATGACGGGTGTTCGGGCAGGCAATGCCAAAGCTGACGAGCTGATTGCAAAGGTCAATGCTATTCCGGCTGGAGGCATCATCACGCAGGCGCAACTGGACGAACTGGCAGACGGGCTCCGCCAGACCAAGGTCGAGCTTGACGAGCAGGCGGTGCAGAACGCTGGTGGCCTGGACGACGACCCGAACACGTGATTTTCTG
This sequence comes from Phycisphaerae bacterium, assembly GCA_046715855.1. Classification (GTDB taxonomy): domain Bacteria; phylum Planctomycetota; class Phycisphaerae; order UBA1845; family UBA1845; genus CAZAMB01. The sequence continues at coordinate 2,651 of JBKJYI010000176.1, read as the reverse complement.
GCTGCTCGCCCTGCTGGTCTCTACGCCAGCATGGGCGGACATCCACGACACGGTACTAGGGAAACTTGCTGCGGCTACGCCCGTTGGTGAGTGGATGGAATTGCCGGCGCCGAGCTTGAAAGCCATCTCGCTCGGCGATCTCAGTTATTCGACTTTCTACTACACCAACAAGGGCTATCACAATCCAGTAAGCAACAAGCTGTCCTGGATTGGGGGGCCAGGTAACTGCTGCGCGAATCCTCACGGCCCCATGTTCCGCCGGCTTGACTACGACATGGCCGCCGATCAGTGGGCGCTGACCTTAAAGACGCAGTGGCCCACGTTCACCAGCGGTGCCGGCCATGGGGGCGACGCCAACGCGATCGACAAGGCGAGCGGTGACGAATACTTCGCGCTGCCGTCTGATCGCATTTATCTGATGCGCGGCGGTAATGAGTATCAACTGCCGCCGGTGCCGTTCGCGACGGGACGCAATACCGTCGAGCCGGCGATTGAGTGGTTCCCCGAGGCCGACGCGCTGATTTACGTCGGCGGTAGTGGCACGCACCTGGCGGCCTACCGCGATGGAGCATGGGCGGTGATCCCGGTCCCTGCTCCTACCCCAACCCAGACACCGAACGGGTGGGGAAACTACAATCAAGTCGCCCAATACGACCCGGTACATAAGCAGATATGGCTGGGCGGCGGGTTCAAGTCCTACCGACTCGACGCCAATCTAAAGCTGACGCGCCTCGCCGATCCGCCGTTCAACATTTCGATTAACTCGGCCTGGCACGGCGCAGATCCGAATACCGGCCATTTCATCTCGACGCGGAGCAGCGATCGCAGTTGGTGGGATTTCGACCTACAGGCAGATAAGTGGACGCCACTGTCGCCGCCGCGCAACGCATTGGCGGTCGGTGAGCCGCTGATGAAGTCGGCCTTCACCCATGTGGTCTACCAGATCCCGGAGCTGGGCGGTATCCTCTACGTCGGCAACTACTGGACGCAGAGGTACGTCCGATTCTATCGGGCCAGCGCTACACCAGAACCGCCTGTGTCGGATAAGTGCATTCCGGCTGAGTTCAACACGGCGCCGCCGCTTGCGTTCTGTCCGCTGGTGCCGCCCGTCGCCGATATCTGTGCCCAACCAGGTGTGTTCATCTGCGAGAAATTCGACACCATCGGCAAGGGCGTGATTACTGCCGGGAATTCGACGCCAAGAATAGACGCTGGGAACCTCGTGTTCACCATCCCGTCCGGTTCAGGTGCCAACGCAGGTGGAGAGGTTCGCTGGCGGTTCCCGCCGCTCGGCGAAGGTAAATTCCTGGCTTTCGCCTACACCATCAAGGCCGACGCCCCGGCACTTACTCTGCCAGGGCGAAAAGAGTTTGTTCTGTGGCGTGGCGCATCGTCCTGCACCGATCTGGAATTCGCCCAGTCGCACGGCAGTACGCCGATGGTTATGCCCTACGCGCACTGCGGTTCCAGCTTTGGGCACGTTCACTATTCGATCGGCGGCGGTAATTTCCAGATGCATGAAGGGCCGAACCCCGGCGACTTCAATTGCACCTACCACTCGATGCAGCAGACCTTGGACGGCTGCGCGATCAGCATCCCGGACCGGTGGCAGACGGTCTATGCCGAATTGGACATCGGGCACTACGGACAGCCGGACAGCAAGATCCGCATGTGGCTGCGCACCGAGGACGGACCGTGGCGGCAGTACATCGACCGAAAGAACTTCACCTTCAACGGCAGCGGCGGCTTCGAGCAGTTCATGCTGACGGTGTATATGACCGGCAAGAAACCAGTGGCGCATCCGCCCGGCGAGGTCCGCTATGACTACCTGATCATGGGCTCGCAACCGATCGACAAGGAGCTGCTGTGAACCCATTTATTAACCCCAACCTGCAGACAGCGGCAGGCAGACGACAGGTAACCAGCTACCGCCAACCTACAGGCCCGGTGATGGGCAACATATTCACGCCCCAACGGCAGCAGCAGCTACGCCAGAGAACGCCAGTACAGGCGCGCTCGAGTGGCGTACAGATGGGGCTGGCGAGCATCGCCCCGGAACCGCAGTTCGGACTGACCCGCCCCTACCACTACCCCGAGGACTACCAGCCGACCGGCATTCGCCAACTGGACGACCGCCTGGCCTGGGGTGGCTACACGCCGCAGGCGCAGGGACTGTTCAAAAAGGTCGGCATCGACGACATGAACAACCGCGCCAAGCTGGCCAAGGACAAGGCAGGCTCAGGTGGCGGCATCTTCGGCAGGCTGCTGCTGCTGGCACCGTTCATGGCTGCCGGTATGGTCAATCCTGCCGCTGGGCTCATGTCAGGCATTGGTCGCTCGGTAAGCGCTGGCAACCCAGCCGGAGCGGCGACCAGCCTTCTTCCAGGGCCTGGCGACCTTTTGCGGAGATTGCGTGGGTGAAAGGCGGTGCAGGCAATCACGTTCTTAACGCAACATCCTAAATCCTGGAGATCACGATGACCACGACCACTGACAACCTGATTAACATCGGCTGGCCCGGAGACGTAACCCAAGCGCGTGTCATGCGCGCGCTCGTTACTGAAATTTCTTCTGGCGGAGGAGGTGCATCGGTAACGACTCCAATCCTCGCGGGCAATAGCGGGGCGGTCAACGCAGGCACTATTCAGAGC
>JBKJYI010000175.1:0-11032 GCA_046715855.1 Phycisphaerae bacterium | reverse complement strand
CAACCAAGGACCGAACTACAGGGCACGCGTCGTGCCGCGTGTGTACGCAGCCGAGCGCCGTGTCAGCCGAAGGATAAAACGGGGTCGTTTGGCTTTTCACAGCCTATTGCTGTAAACGGATGATGTTCAGTAGGAGTGACATGTCGAATTATCTATAGAATCTCGTCGAGATTGCAAAAAGACGCGACATTTCGTGGTTTGAGAGGGCATCAAAGTAAACCGAAGCCGCGCCGCTAGGGATTATCACGTCAGATCCAAAGTCGCGCTCAGCGTGCGCCGTTATCTTGTCGAACGCAGACGGTACTCTTTGCATCGCACGTTACATGAACTCCTTTCGAATTCGCTCCGCGACGTTTATAGTGAACGGTGAGCTTCGCCTGACCTATCTGCAACTAGCTCGATAAGTTACGAGGCTCAATGGAGCAATGCGATGCAATCGTTGAAAGCGTCTTGCGAAGGGCCCGGCACCCAAGTGGACCGCAAGATCTGTTGCGTTCGAAGTGACAAAATCTTGCCAGGCGCAATCCTCGATTTCGCGAGACTGTGATGCCCGCCGGCCAAGAGGCAGTGTCCGACACCGTCCGCAATCAGTCCATTAGCGAGGTACGCCGAGTCGTCGAATGCCGTCCGAACATGCAGACTGCAGAATTCAGCGCAGGCAATGAGACCGAGTTCAGTCGGGTGGGCTCGCAGGTTCGAGTGAGCCGCGATGAATCCAGCTGCTCCTCCACCGCACCCCGAGTTGGAGCAATCGTTGCAGGTCAACCGTTTTCCCCCACACATGGGGGCTCGCCTATCCTGTACGTCTTGACCAAAACAATGGGCCAGTCAACTCTGACTGGCCCGGGTACTTTGATTCGCCCACCTCCTACGCAAGTATCTTCTGTAATCTATGGAGTCCCTTCCGTAGTTTTCCATGAACACCGCTTAGGCTTATCCCACGAGCGGTTGCGATGGATTTTAGCGTTTGGTCGCCCCAGAACCGATCCGCTAAAATCTGTCGCTCCTCCAAATCAAGCTGTTCCATCCCTTTCAAGACGGTGGCCAATTTTTCCGTCCCAATTACCAAGTCATCTAACTCTGTTCCAATCGTCTCGTCACACGAATCGTTCGAGTAATGACAATTTCGCGATCCGTGCCGCCTGATCGAAGACGTCACATGAAGGGCACAGCGGCGGGCAACGCCACAGATGAAGCCCCGCCATTGACCCGCTGGATCCTTCGCTAGCTCTCCCGTCGAAATACGCGTATACACAACCAAATTTGTGTCGCTTTCGGCCTCATCAATTGCGTGAACATTCAGGCCTTGCCGAACACCCCAAACAAATGCCCATTTCTTTGTTTCGCTTGGCACCTCCTTCTCAATCCAAACACTTCCGATACCGCCCGAACTACTCGTTCCTTGACCCACCATGATCGGTCTCCTTCGAAGGGTGTGAACTCTCGGCGGCTACAACACCGCCGCCCTCTTTGAGACCGCGCCAATCTGTAGCGGGCTTACTCTCCTCTCCATTATCACTCGCCAGACAAGGGCGGGAGGCTTCGAATCCCGCCCTCATCCAGCAGCGCACGACGACTCCAATCTAATGCTTCGTTAATTTCATCCTGATTCGCTCAGCTAGTATCATTTGGGCCTTCCGTTTCCATGCCTGATCGACTTCATGCCGCCCTGTGCTGTGGCCTGTAATCCACCCCAGGATATCTTCGTCGGTCCGAATCTCTGCATCAATAAACCGCAGATACTCCGCCGCCCGTTCCTCGATCAGTTTGCGTTCGTGAATTCCCAAAAGCTTCTCATCAATTGTTGCGGAGAATTCGTGACACCGTGGCCCGCACCACGATCCCGGGATAGCCCGCGATCTCCTCTTGACTGATCTCCAGATCCGCCGCAATCCGTGAATCGCCGATTTCAATAGTTCCTTCCTCACCGTCTCCGATTTTTTCGATCATCTCGTCGCGGATGTCATTTGGGATATCTGTTTCCAGAATACTGTCGATTCCAGCAATGTGGCCTTTCTTGATGATTTCTTCGTTGATGTCAGACCCTTTGACTCCCCACCGGATCAATTTAACTGACCCAATATCGATGGGGCGGTTGATGATGAAACGCACCGGTGTGCGTACTCCGATTGTCTTGATCGCCGTCGTCATGTTTTTTTCTCCTTGTGCGTTGCAAATCGTCCACGACCGACCCTCGCCGGCCGACTTCACTTATACTTGCCGCGACACTCCTTTTTTTTCACTGAAAAATTCATATTTTTATAAGGGGTTGTAGAAACATGACTTATGGGATGTGCTGTGCTACCGTTTCGCTTCGGCCATAGTAGCAATCGCCAGGTTAGGCAACTCTCGCAAGCCCACCGTCAGTCTCTCGGTTTAAGAATTCGTTCGATAATCGTTAGACTGTGCCATAGCTGCGATGAGTACAAGGTTCGAGGGGCTGGTGAACTCTCCCCTCGTTTTCGAAGACGCGAACGAGCCTAATTCTCGTTCTGTCGCAAAAGGCCGGACTTGCTACTATGGCCTCTCTTCTGATAACTACCGTGCGACCAAAACCGAGATTTGTCGCTTTATTTTTTGCACTTTCGCATGATATGTAGCGTCGCTGACAGGGATCACTTACACCTTGGAGGCGAAATAGGTACGGTAGGGGGAAGCGATTTTCCCGTGTAAGAATCACCGAGCCGGCTGTCACACGAATCATTCAACGCGCAGCCGGGGCCCTACTCCCGCCTCTGGGGACAGCGTGTCAAAATCCCCCGCCAGCAGGGCGCCAGACCTGAGTGCGAAGTGCTCTAAGAGCAAGCATTGCTCCTCAATCGCGCAAAAAGCGCAAACAGCGACTTTGAGGAGCGTCGCGTCTAGCTCCCTACTTGGAATCAGACTCGCCGTCGCGATTCCGACCATTCGGATACCTTGTCGTCATGCCTTGCACAAAAAAAGAGCCGGCTGGGACAACAGCCGGCTCGGTTGGCCGCCGGTCACATGCCGGCAGGTCGGGTTCAACTCGCAATTGTTATGGGCACGACGAAATCGTATATGGGTAAGGCCTACCGCGGAATGCATCAACGCATGCCGAGATATTAGCAAACCCCACGTCCACGTTTAGTGTCGTGATATTGCCGAATGCATCGGCTCCCGCCAGCAGAGATCGGGCCTTGATCGGCGCACCCGGCGCACCCTTGAACTTATTCACCAGCGCCGCAACATCTCCAAAATCCGGCTGTGCCGTAGTGGAAGGTGGGTTAAATGGAACCTCCACGTCGCCCCAGCGGCCGGTAGCTATTTGCAGCGGGGCTGAGACCGCCGTGCAGCTTGCTTCCACTCCCGCACAACTGGCGGCCACATTTTCCACTTCGTACATTGAACTCGGCACAATCGCGCTACCGGTCACATGCAGCAAACCCACTGTGCTCCAATCGTGGTAATACGGCGTACATTGCAACACCGCAGCGTAAAACGGCGTGGTGTTCGTAGTGGACTCCATGTACTGCAGCGACGGGCCGACCCAGCGCACCCGTCCCTCGAAGCTCGTGAACGGCAGGGATGGTCCACCGGTGTACGGCGGAGACACATGGTGCAGCGATACCAAGGTCACTCGCAGCGCGGTGTCACAACCGCTTGGGCTGAACGAAATGAAACGACCCTTGTTCAAGCCGCTGGAGTCAGCGGCCGGCGCAGCCGGAGAGCACTCCGACACAGTCGGCGACCAGAATCCGCCAGCGAGGAAGTAGCCGCCGCCGGCCAGATCCGCTGCGTCCGGTTGCCCCACAGTACCGCTGAGCACGTATCCGTTACCGGCCATATTACCCCCAGCGCCTATCGCGCTCTTCTTGATGCTGTATCTCCCGCCAGATTGAGCATTTACAATGGGCACGGCCCACGCAAGAATTACCATCGTCGCGGGAATTGCCCACGTTAGGTGTTTTCGCATCGTCATGGGGCACCTCCGTCGCTCTGCGGGGCCATTGGGGTTTGATCACCGTATCTAGGGCAAGCATCAATGAAGGCACGAAAAGTAGCGCCACTCTGAGTTGAAAACCCTTGATTAAGCGTAATCTGTGATCCAGCGCGAAAAGTAATATTCCTGCTTGCCGGAGTAGAGAAAGTGCCGCTGGTGGTTAAAAATCTGAAGGCACTGTAACTGCTCTCACTCCCGCTGATGTTCGACACCGTCCTGTCAAAATCATCCCACTCTTCATTAGGTCCAAAATAATCATGATTGTCTTGAGCGCATATACAAAGATACGTTTCATACACATCGTCAATCCAGGCGTGCCATGTCCAAAAAATTGCTGCGGCCGGAGATGACATAGTTGTCATAACGCCTCCCACGTCGCCGTGAACTCCATTATGAAATGTTTCTAATCCTCTGCGAAAATCTGTAAATGGGCCGGATGGGTCATTACATAATCCTTGATTACCACAACAAAAATCGTTTAAATCACTTCCTTCATTAAAACTCTCCCTATCCCATTGAGACGACGGAGTACCTGAGTAGTTTGCATTTACTATATTCCCCGTCTGACGATAGGCAGTCGCCAATGCATCAAAACCTCTAAATTCATTGGGGATTGCGTCTGCCGGGTTCCATTTGGGGAGTGGCACAAACTCCGAATACGCAGGATTAGTACTAAGATAGTTCTCCAGTCCTTGAATATAAGTTCTATGCCATGACAGAAACAAGGATCCATTGCCGCCACTGCCAAAGAACCCAGTACTGTGCACATCTGCAGGAGCGTTCATATGATCGTGAACAGCGCTGCTACTATCTAGATAAAGAATAATCGCATTTCTCAGTGTTAAACGCTCCCCTGGTGTTAAATCAGTTACCAAATCGCGTCTTTCGGGAGGTCTGTGGGTTTGACCATGAACAGTTATGCAAGAGAAACCTATTATAAGGCTCCTCGATAGCAAAGTAGGCGCTTTCATATTAATTCCCTTTCAAACCATTGATTTCGTTCTGTAATTGCGCATTTTGCTTATTCAGGTTGATCATGTGCAGAGTTAGCTCTTCAACTTTTTTAAGTAAAATAAGCTGCGTCTCAGTGATGTTTAAACCATTGTGTTCGATTTCTTTTGCCGTAGGGACACCCGGCAAATGTTTAAAGGTCTTGACATATGTTTCTAAGTCCTCGAGTGGAAGCAGGGCGTAGTCGGCTTCGAATACATAATCAGGCACTACTTCGACCAATGATTTGGCAGTTAAACTTCCAACTATTAGTCTATTGTAGCCGCTGTTAGTATGCCAAAAGGTTATCTCTCCGGTACTCGCGCCGATTTCGACACCGGGATTATTTGCAAGGATACGGACTTCTTTCCCCGACCCTCTAATCGCCATTCCCCGTGAAGGCACATTTCCGACATCGACCACAAACTTTTGGTTTGGCGGAGTAGTCGTACCGATGCCCACATTGCCGGTATTTGTATTTTGGAGATTGTTCCCGGTTAGAGCCCAGTATCCGCCAGCTGACGTCTGCAATGTGCCATCCGGGAACATGATTCCATCGACATTTGGTGTGCCGCCCACATGCAATGCCGCTAACGGGTTATTGGTGTTGATGCCAACATTGCCCGTATTATCCGCAAGAAACAGGACGTTATTTGTGAAACCAATACCGCTGCTATCAGCCGGCTTCCAGAAATTGAGCCCACCTCCGCTAGAGCCGGGGGGATTTTGCCAATATTCTATTCCCCATTCGCCCCAATTGGGATCAGACGGAGTGCCAGGAGGCAGATTCTCTTGACCGAATAACAAAGTACTATCGTTACCATAGACAGAAACGTTTCCATTGACCTGTAATTGGTGCTCTGGCAAGGTCGTCCCGATCCCCATGCCGCCGGTGGCACGGATAAGGAATTGATTCGGCCCGGTCGAGGTAAAGTCCGCAGGCGTTGAGTCCGCCCAGACGAAGGTGCCGTTGTCGCCGTCGGCGTCGCCGGAATAATAGAGTGAGAGTGGATCGGCGTCGCGCACCTTGGCGAGCAGACCGGCAGCGAAGCTGTAATATCCGCCTGCACTGTTGCTCCTGCCCCCGGGCACAGTGGAACTTATGCCGCTGGCGGTGTTGTTGTCACCTCCGCCGATGGTGCTCCCGGATTCGCTAGCGGTGTTGCCGAGTCCCCCGCTAACAGTGGAAGCAAGGCCGCTCGCGGTGTTCGCGCCGCCACCGCCGACCGTGCCGTCCCTATCGGCCGTGTTCCTGACTCCACCACCGACGGTTCCGAAATGAGCCGTCACACTATTTGGACCGACCGCAGTTCCGCCGCCACCGATCGTGGCACCGCGGATCAATGGGGTGACGTTGTTTGCAGCGTGACCACCAATAAGGTTTACTTCATCAGTTTGAGCTCCACCACCAGGTTCTAAGCGCAAGGCCCGCTTCGCTCCTGTCAGGCTCGTGCAAGGCGCAGCCGTGTTCGGATCCTTTACGTACAATTCCATAAAGGCATCCGAGCTGATCCAACGTTGCGTACTACCTGCAATGGGACTACATACCGTGATTGTGTTACCTGTGCTGATTCCATCCGATGTGTGCAAAACGCCTTCAACGTTGACGAGTCGTGGCGTTACGCTCAGGACTCCAGGAGGTCCTACGCGTTCGGCGCTCATCGCGTGCGGCGTTGGCGTCAGTTCCACGCGCGGTGATAAGGCGAGCAGCCCCGGATCCCGTGTGCATTGTACATACACCTCCAGCCAGCGGGCCTGGCCAGTAAAGGCGGCTGCCCCAAAGTCCACGTCTAGGACGGTGAATACACCTTCAGTCACGACAATTCCCGGATGATTCGAGACCATCTCCGGATGATTCGAGAGCATTCCCGGTAAGCAGGCGCCCGCCGCGCTGTCGCAGAGCTTGAACTCGAATGTGCAGGTGTCATTCACGGGCGTTCCCGCAGGGTTTTCGAGAAACCCCTGATAGCTAAAGGCCGTGCCGATATCCTCGGCACGAGTCACAGCATTGAGGGTGGCGAGCGTTGCCGCCAACCCCACAAGGAACCTGAATCGTTCGTTCGTGTTCATGACCTGTCTCCTTCTGAAAAAAAAGATTTCTCGCTAGCCGACGCCACGAGCGCCGCCGGACTCGTGTCCCCGGACTCCCGATTCGAGCAGGCCCCAGGGCTTTAAGTACTGAAACCTGAATGGGGCGTGCCACTCACGCGGCCGCGCGAGGATTTTTCCGGAAATTGAAGGCTTGGCGGGAGGGGAACATTGCAGAACACGGCACGATCGGGTAACCTTCGGCCCGATATCTCAGAACATCTCACGGCTCGGTGGAATGCGACATGTCGTCGTCCGATGCGGAGTTGATCCGTTTAGCAGTGCGAGGGAACAGCGGGTCCATGGAGGAGCTCCTCGCGCGCCACGGACCGGCCCTTCGAGACCAATTCCGCAACAATATCCCCCGTCGCTGGCAGGCACTGCTGACCCTCGACGACCTCATGCAGGAGGCCTACACGGACGCATTTCTGGGCATCGCCGAGTTTGCCTGGCAGGGCGACGGATCGTTTCAACGTTGGCTGGGCACGATTGTCCAGAATAATTTGCTTCATGCTCTGCAGATGCTGGAGGCGGAAAAACGCGGCGGAAAGCGACAGCCGGTTGACATGCGGCATTCGCAGGAATCCGTCGCCCGCTTGTGCGAGCTTCTGTCTGGAACGGCGACCAGTCCCAGCGGGCAGGCGGCCAAGCGCGAGTCCTGCGTCTCGTTGGAGCAGGCCATCCAGCGACTACCGAATGATTATCGCCGGGTGGTGCAGTTGTACGATCTGGAAGGTCGGGCGATCGAGGAGGTCGCCGCGGCCTTCAATCGGCGGCCGGGCGCCGTATACATGTTACGAGCCCGGGCACATCGCGCCTTACAGCAGCTTCTGGGAACGCCGTCGAAGTATTTCAGCAATTCCGCGTGAGTGCGACGCCTGAACTCGGTTTGTAGATGATGAGCGCGCTCCATAAATTGGAGGATTCATTCATGACCATCGCTAACACGTCGACATCGGCCGGCAAGGCCGAACACGGGTTGATCGCGGCCGCTCGCCAGGCAGCCGACGCGATTTCCACCGCCTTGGGCGCCGACCGCCCGGTGTGTTGCAACATTCTGGGTTACCAAATTCTGCGTGAGATTCACCGCGGCGGGCAGGGAGTGGTTTACCAGGCCGTTCAGAAAGCAACAGGACAAAACGTAGCCCTCAAGGTGATGCGAGAGGGCCCCTTTGCCAGGCCGCAGGATCGTGCCCGCTTCGAGCGAGAGGTTCAAATCCTCGGGCAATTGAACCATCCCCACATCGTCACGATTCACGACAGCGGGACTGCCGAAGGGCACTTCTATCTCGTCATGAATTACATTGCGGGCGAGCCTTTGGATGTGTATATCGCCAGCCGTCGCCTCTCCGTAAAAGAAACCCTGTCACTTTTCGTGAAGATTTGCGATGCCGTAAATGCCGCCCACTTGATCGGGGTCACCCATCGCGACTGCAAACCCAGCAACGTCCGCATCGACGCCGACGGCAACCCCCATATTCTCGATTTTGGACTGGCCAAGATGGCCGCGGATGCCGGCGGGGACGACCAACAGGCGAATGCCATGACGCTCACAGGGCAATTCATCGGGTCACTGCCCTGGGCTAGCCCAGAACAGGCTCTTGGCGATCCGGCCAGGATCGACATCCGGACCGACGTCTACTCGCTTGGCGTGATGCTGTATCAAATGCTCACCGGCAAGTTTCCCTATGTGGTGACCGGCAACGCGAGCGAGGTGCTCAACAACATCATCCACACCAATCCCAACAAGCCCGGCGCGATCCGCCCGCAGATCAATAACGAGGTCGAAACCATCATTCTCAAGTGCATCCATAAGGAACGAGAACGCCGCTATCAGACCGCGGGCGAACTGAGCCGCGACCTGCAGCACTACCTTGAGGGAAGACCCATCGAGGCGAAGCGAGACAGCTCATGGTACGTCCTGCGAAAAACCATGCGGCGTCATCAGGTTGCCACAGGTGTGATCTTCACGTTCCTCTTGCTCATTACGGCATCCGCAACCACATTGTTGGTCATGTATCGCTCGGTGGTCTCCTCGAGAGACCAAGCGGTGGACGCCGAACGAGCTGGCCAAGAACAGCTGGCCAAGACGCAGTCAGCACGCGATGAAAGCCAGGCCGTCACCAAATTCCTCAGCAACATGTTGGCCTCCGTTCAACCGTCAATCGCCCAGGGACGCGAGGTAAGTGTCCGGGACATCCTCGACGAAGCCGGAACGACGGTCGAAAAAGACTTTGGCGATAAGCCGCTGGTGCAAGCGGCGATTCGCGCCACGATCGGCAAAACTTATATGGGCCTTGGTCTCTACGGCCAGGCTGAGTCGCACCTGCGAGCGGCCTATGACATCCACACGCAAAAACTCGGTGACGAACACACAGACACATTCCAGTCGAGAGATGTCCTGAGGGAGTTGCTTTGGAATCAAGGTAACTACGCCGCAGCGGAAAAGCTGGTCAACTTCTCCTTAGAGATCCGACGGCGTTTGCTCGGCGAGGAGCATATCGAGACGCTACGCTTGCGGAACCATTTGAGCATAGGGTACCACGCACAGGGCGACTACGCGGCTGCAGAGAAGCTCCGCCGCGACACGCTGGCGATTAGTCGACGTGTCCTCGGCGACAACCACCGCTTCACGCTGGTTTGCATGAATAATCTGGGCTTTGCGCTCTATGAACAAGGCAATTACACAGAGGCAGAGGTGTTGCTTCGCCAGACGCTGGAAATTCGACAGAAAAACCCCGGAGAAAATCATCCCCAAACGGTGCGCACAATTGTCAATTTGGCCCGTGTGCTTGGGGAACAAGGAAAGTATGCGGAAGCCGAGATGCTCCATCGCAAGGCGGTTGAGATAAGCCGCCGCGTCAACAAGGACGAACATCCCGATACGTTGGGGCTCATGAACGACCTGGCGAATGTCTTGGCCGTCCAGGGTAAACTGGATGAAGCGAGGACATACATCGCTGTGATCCTTCCTCATCAAAAGGAAGCCGCTGATCCTAGATCGCTGAACGATTATGCTTCGCTGCTGCTGACGTGCGAGCCGGATGATTTGCGCGATCCGGAGGCGGCGTTATCGATGGCCAAGAAAGCCGTCGAGATCAGTGGAGGGCCGGTCCCCGATTACTTTTATACGCTGGCGCTGGCCTATCACAGGACAGGACAGATCGATGAGGCGATTGAAACGCAGAAACAAGCGCTTGCCGCGCTACCCGAGGTCGAAACGGCGTACCGGACGGACCTTGAATTGACGCTTATCAGCCTATTCAAGGCAAAGGGGGATCATCAGGCCGCCGACTCTCTACTTCACAAGGACGTTACCCGACCGGATGCCACGAACGACAAGGAACGCATGGAGCTAGTGCAACGCGTGGCAGAATTGGCTTTGTTGCTGAAGGCCGGCGGGAAACACAAACTGTGTGGATCGGTTTGCCGGGCGCTGGTCAACGATGTACGCCTGGGTGGGCTGCATCAAGGCGAATCCGGGATCGCCACTGGCCTTGTGGCTCTGGGTTCATCCCTCATTCAACAGGAAAGACTCGGAGAAGCGGACGCGATTCTGTCCAAATGGCTCGACATTCAGCAACTCGGCCGCAACAACTGGATGAAAACCCACACCGAAAGTCCGCGCGGCCGGCTCAATGAATTCATCGAACAAGTCGTAAAGCTCTTCGAAACCCAGGAGGGCGCCAATCCAGGAAGTGGTCACGCCGAAATGGCCGCCCGGTGGCGGGAAAAGCTCAAGGAGAATGGAACTTAGCGAATGACACAAACGCTTCGGGGACGTCATACCCGCGACGGGGATACATTGCTCCGGGTTGTAAGCAGAGTTGAGCATGACCTCACACCCCGGCAGATCGGGGATTACAATGAGGCAGATCGCAGAGGAACACGTGAAGTCGTCCCTCTTTGCGGCATCGCGACCGCGTCCCGACACCTTTCGGCTGTGAAGAATACATTGTATCTGCTTGGTTCCTTTCCTGCCCGCTCTATTTC
>JBKJYI010000174.1:0-6492 GCA_046715855.1 Phycisphaerae bacterium | reverse complement strand
ATGCCGCCCAGGTCCACGAACGCACCAAAGTCCATGATGCTGCGAACGGTGCCCTCGCGAAGCTGTCCCGCTTCGAGTTCGCCCTTGAGCTTTTCGCGGTTCTCGGCCTGATCTTTCTCCATCGCCTTGCGGCGGCTGATGAGCACGTTCTTGTGCCGGCGATCGACCTCCATCACTTCGCACTTGACGTTTTGATTGAGCAGAACGGAGACGTCCTTGAGCTGGGCAATATCGACTTGCGAGTTGGGCATGAATGCGCGAATGCCCTTTAAATCGACTTCGAGTCCGCCCTTGATCACGCCGGTCACGCGGCCTTCCACCAACATGCCCGCGACCAGATTGGTCCACGTCGCACGCTGCGAGGCGCCCTTGCGCGATACAAAGAGCAAACCGGACTCGGGGTCAAACTTATCGACGGTGACATCGACGCGCCGGCCGATCTCGACGATCTCTTTCTTGCCGAAGTGCGAGCGCGGCATGACCCCTTGCGTCTTCACGCCGAATTGCAGAAACACATCTTCATCGTTGACGCCCGTCACAGTACCCACAAGCTCGGATCCCGGCTCGGCGCCTTCAGCACTGGCCGTCGCGCCGCCACCACCCGTGATGTCTGCAAGGTCGGCCGCGTCCATGGACGCCATGGCCTCGGCCACTTCCCGATCAATTTCCTGCATGGTGTTGCCGGCCTGTGAATGAGCCGTTGCAGAGCGGTGATCCCCCGGACCATTGTTCATGTTGGAGGACGTGGAATCGACGGGAAGGCCTGCTTCTGAGTTACCAATCATACAACCAAAACCCTAAGGAGAAGATGACAAGCAAAAGCGCGATGTTGAACGGTAGTTTACGATTCGATATGAGCCTGCGCGCCAAAGCCCAGCGAGAAGCTCTCCTGATACCCCTCGTTCGAAACCAAGCTCGCGTCGGAAAGGCTCCATTGCCCTTGGGTACAAAGGGTTCTTGTAATCGATTAAAGCCCCCAAGTCAAGAACATGTTACCGCCCCTTGTTCACTTCATGATTCTTCAGGAACGTGAATGATTGTTTCATTTTCCTCACCGGCGTCGGCAAGCTTAGCTCGCTTGGAAAAACCGCTCAACAGGCCCGGGTACGATTCCTAGTTTTGACAGGCTGTTTCCGTAATTTCGAATCGAAGATCCTTCCATTTTAAGATAAAAGGCGCTTAAAGCTGCATGCACATTATTGCCGTCCTATAACAACTTCTTAGGATTTTTCTTGCAATGTTGCCGCGAAACGTCTAAATTGAAGCATCACATTCTAGTTGTTACTGGTGCAGCGGGAGTAGGAAACGTAGGTAAAGAAGATCGATCTTACAATCATTCCAGCCGCGTGAAAAATTCATCATCGCGCGACTTGCCTGATGACAAAACAGCAGTTGGAGGGGGGAGTTATGAATTCGGCACTCGGTTGTCGTCAACTCGGACTGTTTGCTTGTCTTGCAATCGTGGCATCGGCGCACCACGCGATCGCGCAGATTCAAATCGTCGCTGGATGCATGCAAGATACCTCAAACAGATATGGCGGACCGGCCAATCTAAACTGCACTGCCAACGACATCTCCATCACAGCGGTGGCCATTCCCGCTAACCCCGTGGATGGTTGCGATTTTCTCGGCGACACGACCACCTTCAGCGCCATCGCCGAAGTCCAATCGACCGCCAACGCCCGCTACGACATCGGCGTCTACTTCGCCCTCGATAGCGGCAACGCGTTGACCGGGTCATGCTTGATTTCCGCACTTCCCTACACGCCATCGAATGGAGTTTGCACTGCGGCCGCGACGCCGCTCGCTTGCTGCACCGGCGCCGGCACAGGAACGTGCAATAACAATGGAGTTTGCACCGGTGCGGGAACGCCGTTCGCCTGTTGCACGGGCGTGGGCACGGGAACATGCGGATACGCGGCCCTCGATTTCACAACGGATACCGGCAAGGTCTGCACTCTGGCCAACACCCAGCCCTGCAATGACAACACCGACTGCGGATCAACCGGGTCGGTCTATGTTTGCACCGCGGCCGCGACGCCCTTTGCCTGCTGTACCGGCGCCGGGGCGGGCTCCTGTGGCACCTGCCCGGCCGCCAATGTTGCGGGTCTTCAGGATCTGTGCGGAGATATCGACGGCAGCGCCGGTGGGTACAACCCGGTCTATTACTACATCAACAACATAACCGTGGTCTGCCTGGATACGGACAATGACGGCTTTCTCGACATCAATACGGGCATGAGTTGGGACAATCAAACCGGAAGCGGGCACTTGTGCCGTTCACCGCTGGCTGCCTTTCCCAATACTCCCGCCAAATGCAATCTGCAACCCGCTCTCAAAATCCCCATCAGCGTCCCCAGGACCATCCAGGTCTGCAAAGATTTGATTCCCTCCAATGACGCCGGCCTGTTCAATCTTCAGGTTGATGGCGTGACGCAGCTCGCCGACGCCGCGGACGGTGCCTGCACCGACCATGTCATGGTAGACCCAGGGAACCACACCGTCGGTGAGACCGCCGGCACCGGCACAAGCCTGGGAGAGTACAACACCAATATTTCCTGCGTTGACGTGGCCGGGCGATGCACGGGCAATAACGCCATCAGCTGCTTCAATGATGTGACCTGTTCGTCGCAAAGCGCCGGAACATGCGACCTGACTCCCACCCCGATGGGCGGCTGCACCAATTGCACCCTTCGTTCCATCTCTATCGCCACCCAGGCAGTGAAAGTGGTTTGCACGATCACGAACACGAACGTGTGCCACGACGTCTGCGGCAATGGATCTTGCGAAGCGAGTTGCGGCGAAGATTGCAGCACCTGCCCGGCGGATTGTGGATGCACGCCTTGCACCGAGGCCTGCATCGCCGGCGAGTGCGAAGCCACGTGCGGCGATCTGTTCTGCGACACTGCATGCGAAGATTGTGCGAACTGTCCGGGCGACTGCGGATGCGCACCCTGTTCGCAAAACTGCGTTGGTGGCGCGTGCGTCGCGGCCTGCGGCGACGGCACCTGCGATCCGACCTGCGAGAATTGCAGCAATTGTGCCGCTGACTGCGCCTGCGGCCCCTGCAACAGCTGCGTGGCTGGCGCGTGTACGCCGGATTGCGGCGACGGATTCTGCGATCCGGCTTGCGGCGAGAACTGCAACAGTTGTCCGAGCGACTGCGGATGTCCATCGTGTCAAACCTGCAACGGCGGAGTTTGCACTCCGGATTGCGGCAATGGTGTTTGTCAGCCGGCCTGCGGAGAGAACTGCGGCACGTGCGCCTCGGACTGCGGATGCCCATCTTGTACGCATAACTGCACGGGCGGTGCTTGCGTTCCGGCTTGCGGGGACGGCGTTTGCGATCCTTCCTGCGAAAATTGCGGCAACTGCGTGGCCGATTGCGGCTGCACGGATTGTACTCAGAATTGCGTCAAGGGTTTGTGCGTGAACGCCTGCGGCGATGGCACTTGTGATCCATCCTGCGAGGATTGCCTCAACTGTCCGTCTGATTGCCCGACTCCACAATGTTTCAGATGTGAGAACGGCGTGATCATTTCGAACTGCGGGAATGGATCATGCGATCCCGCCTGCGAGAATTGCAGCACCTGCCCGGCCGATTGCGGATGCACCCCTTGCACCACGGTTTGCACCCTCGGCGAGTGCGTGCCGACCTGCGGCGACGGGACTTGTGATCCAAGTTGCGAGAATTGCAGCAATTGTCCGTCCGATTGCGGCTGCATGCCCTGCAACACCTGCATTGGCGGCGCATGCACCTCGGATTGCGGAAACGGCTTCTGCGACCCGGCCTGCGAGAATTGCAGCACATGTCCGTCGGATTGCCCGACTCCGCAGTGCTTCAGCTGCATCAGCGGAATGATTACGTCGAACTGCGGCAACGGCATCTGCGATCCGGCATGCGAGAACTGCGATACCTGTCTGAGTGATTGTGCGTGCATCCCGTGCACGCAAAACTGCATCGGCGGCGCCTGCGTTCCGGCCTGCGGTGACGGCACCTGCGACCCCACATGCGAGAATTGCAGCAACTGCGCCGCGGACTGCGGCTGCGGCCCGTGCAACTCCTGCATCGGCGGGGTGTGCGAAATGGATTGCGGCAACGGCGTGTGCGATCCCGCCTGCGAGAATTGCAACAGTTGTCCGGTCGATTGCGGCTGTTCGGACTGCCAGACCTGCCTGAATGACGTGTGCAGTGCCGACTGCGGCGACGGCTTCTGCGACCCGGCGGCGACCGGTTCGTGCACCGAGAATTGCACCACCTGTGCCGGAGATTGCACCTGCCCGCCTTGCACGACCTGCGCCGGCGGAATTTGCGTGCCGAACTGCGGCAACGGCGTCTGCCAGCCGGAATGCGGGGAAAACTGCAGTACTTGCACGGGCGATTGTGCCTGCGTGCCTTGTTCCGAAAACTGCGTGAACGGCGTGTGCGGACCGGCTTGTGGCGACGGCGTTTGCGACACCATCTGTGAAAATTGCAGCACATGCCCGTCGGACTGCGGATGTGAACCGTGCACGGAAGTTTGCACAGCCGGCGAGTGCATGAACACCTGCGGCGACGGGGTTTGCGATCCGAATTGCGAAAATTGCATCAACTGCCAGGCGGATTGCGGTTGCATCCCCTGTACGCAGATGTGCGACATGGGAATCTGCGCACCGACCTGCGGCGACGGTGCTTGCGATCCCAACTGTGAAAACTGCTCCAATTGTGCGGCGGATTGCGGCTGCATGATGTGCAACTCGTGCCTGGGCGGCGCCTGCGTGTCCGATTGCGGCGATGGCGTCTGCGACGCGAATTGCGAGAATTGCGCCACCTGCCCGTCGGATTGCGCGTGCAATGACGGCGTGGCCTGCACCAACGACCTGTGCAAGTCGGGCGTGTGCGTTTATCAGCCCAACAACTCGAAGTGTGATGACGGCGACTTCTGCAACGGGGCCGAAACCTGCGATCCCGTGCTCGGCTGTCTGCCGGGGGATCCAAATGAATGTGCCCCACCCACGCTTACCTGTCCCCCGGACGTCGTTTGTGAATGCGACGCTGCGGAATGTCCGTACGGCGACCCGGTGCTGGTGGATGATTGCAGCGTCACTCCGACTTACGAATGCACGGAAGAAGTGATTCCAGGCAAGTCGCCCCAGGAGCGAACCATCGTACGCACCTGCATGACAACCAATGATTGCGGGGCGTCCGATACATGCGTTCAGGAAATCGAGATCGTTGATACCACGCCGCCGGAAATCACCTGTCCCGCCGACGCGACATGCGAGTGCGGGCAGCCGTGCAACACCGGAGAGCCGGTGGTCAGTGACAATTGTGACCCGGATCCGGACGTCACCGTAACGGTTGAGACGGTGGAAAACAATTGCCAGCCGCTGCAGACCGCCGGCATCGCGCCCCCGCCCAAGCTCATCAACACGCTCACCTATACCGCTTCGGACGGAGTCAACACCGTCGTCGCCACCGGTGGCGGCGGCAACACGGCGGAGTGCACTCAAGTGGTCACCATTCAGGACACCGTGGCGCCGGTCTTAAACGGATGCGTGGGCGAAATGACGCGCTGCTCCGGCGAATTGCTGGACTTCACGCCGCCGACTTGTGACGATTTGTGCGGCGCCTGCACGGTGGTGCTCTGTGTCCGCAGCGATGGGCTGGATCTCGATGCTCCTATAGGGGACGAGTCGATAACGATCACTTGCTCGGCCAGCGACGATTGTGGCAACGATACCTCCTGCGAAACCATTGTGAATGTCGGTCTTTGTGCCATTCCCACGGTTTCGGAGTGGGGTCTGGTGGTCCTCACGCTGCTGCTGTTGATTGGCGGCAAGGTGTATTTCGGCCGCCGGGATGGTCTAGCCTCGGCGTAAAGGAACGGGGACCCTAAACCGGTCGAAGGATTGATCAGGCCGCTCGTGGGGCTCGCCAGCTCTCCGAGCGGCCTTTTTATGAACCGGAAAAAGTTGTGCGAAACTATGGGCGGGGGGCGCCTGGACCTTCTTTTACGTCAGAACCGCTCACCTTTTTGCGATTTCCGATTGATCGGACTTGGAAATATCGCCCAGGATGGCTAAACTACCAAAGAGACGTACGTCTATTCGTACTCCGCCAGCTAGATTTCACGGCCCGTAACATCCAGGGTTGGGGGGGGCCAGGGTAACCAGAGCAGCCATCTCGCGGATTCACCATTGGATCCAATCGGGCGCAGCCGCGCGGCCTCGCTTTCCAGCGGGGTCGAGGCGTACTTCGCCAAACGCGAGTCGCGCAATTCGGCAATGAAATGGCGGGAAAGAGGGGAATCCTGATGGGTATCTTCGGTGTGGCAAGAGGCGGCAGGCGAGGTCTATGCTTGCCGGGAATCTTGGGAACCATGCTGGCATGGTCGGCGACGGCAAGCGCCGGTAACCAGGCCTGTTGCCAGATGAATTCGGATGATCGCGCCTGCTTCGACGACATCGTCGGAAGCGGACTGGCCTGTCCGGCGGGGAACGGTCTGGGGC
>JBKJYI010000173.1:0-10241 GCA_046715855.1 Phycisphaerae bacterium | reverse complement strand
TTCGCGAATCGCTCGTTGAGCTGATCGAGAAAACACAGGCACTTGTTTTACCCTAGCCTCAATTTTCAAATAAATTGTCATATTTTCATAACATCACTCAAGCAATGTTTTTATGGCTGCTGTGGTCCGTAGATAGATGAGAAAAAACGCCGTGTTGAACCCTGCAAGAGTGGCCCGAGCGCTTGCCACGAGCCGAAAAAAAGGTACGTTACTAGATCGTCTGGCGTCCCTTCGGCGCGATGGGATCGCCAAGCGTTTGAGAGTACAAAAAATGAGCGGAACGACAGCGATCGCTCCCTCGCCGGCTTCGACCAATGGCCAGGCAGGGATAGGAGCGTTTTTAGAGTTTGAGAAGCCCCTCCAGCGAATCCAGCATGACGTGGAGGAGATGGAACGCGAGCAGCAGGCGACCGGCCGCGACCTCGCCGAGGACATCAAGCAGCAACGCTCCCGGTTCAAGGCCACCATGCGGCGACTTTACGCGGACCTTACGCCTTGGGAGACGGTGCTCGTCGCCCGGCATCCCAAGCGGCCGCACTCCACCGACTACTTGAAGTTGGCATTCCGTGACGTATGCGAGCTGCACGGCGACCGCACCTTCAGCGACGACTGTGCCATCATCACCGGCTTCGCCCGCGTCGGCGGGCACCAGGTCATGTTCATCGGCCACAACAAGGGCAAGGACATCAAGGAGCGCATGGCCTGCAATTTCGGCTGCGCCCATCCTGAGGGCTACCGCAAGGCTCTGCACAAGATGAAGCTCGCCGAAAAGTTCGGCCTGCCGGTTGTCTGCCTGATCGATACGCAAGGCGCGTACCCGGGGCTTGGTTCCGAGGAGCGCGGCATCGCCTATGCGATCGCGACGAACTTGATGGAAATGTCGCGGCTCAAGACGCCGATCGTGAGCATCGTCATCGGCGAGGGCGGCAGCGGCGGGGCGCTGGGCATCGGGGTAGCCGACCGGGTGGCCATGTTCCAACATTCGTTCTATTCGGTGATTTCGCCGGAGGGCTGTGCGGCCATTCTGTGGAAGACCGCCGAGCAGCGCAAGCACGCCGCCGAGGCGCTGAAGCTTACGGCCAAGGAATTGCTCAAGCTTGATCTGATCGACCACATCGTGCCCGAGCCGGTGGGCGGGGCACACCGCGAGCCCGAGGCTGCGGCCGCCAGCCTGGAACGCTACATCGTGACCACGCTCGACGACCTCAAGCGCCTCTCGCCGGAGACGCTGGTTGCGCGGCGTCAGGAACGCCTGCGTCAATTGGGCAGCTACTATGAGTCGCCGAGCGAAGCAAAGCTTGTCGTGACCAAGACCGCGGCCCGCCGCTCCACCGCACGCTCCACGCGCCTGCAGCGCTTCACCGCCCCCAAACCGGTCGAAGTGTAGGACCAGAGGGTCAGTTAAAACGCAAATGAGTAGGCGACCGTTTCACGATGATATGTTTTGTACACTGGGGTCCAGCTTGCGAAAGAATTGACCTACTACCATCAGAAGTAGAGTGACGAAGAAAAGCGCCGCGAATTCACAACCAAGCCGCACCCAAGCAACCGTGACTTTGCGCCATGTTTCCCGAGACTTAGCATTCTCGGCTTCCTCGGCTTTCTCAGACTCTGTTGCTGGAGGGACGTACCTCTCTATTGCCTGTTTTAACCCAAGGTCGCGGATTTGATCGTGGTGCGTTGTCTGCACTCTTGGGGGCGCGGAGAATATCGGCCAGTGTCCGATAGACTCCGGCTCGTTGGAGAATCTTCCGCGACCCAAAGGTCGCAAGCCCTCGGATGGCGGGGCAATGGACAGTACAGCGGCAGCGGTCAGAGCGAGCATTAGGACGATTCGCTGAAAACTATTGAATTGGCTGGAGTGCATGGTAGTTTCAGCCTAGATTCGTAGGCACAACCGATTCCGCAATGACCTCCATATGATTGCCACCGGCGAGCCGGGAAACCGCAACCTATTCGGCACCTTCGCGGGTTGTGTGAAATCCCATCTTTGGCACGCGCGGTTCGGGCGCGGTCATGAGCTTGCGGATCGCATCGAATACGATCCTGAATTGTCCGTCGTACTTGGTCTCAAGCTCATCGAGTCGGCGGGCCAGTTCCTTGTGTGACGAGAGCAACTCCCGCAACCGAACAAACGCCCGCACGACTTGAATGCTGGCTTGCACGGCACGTGGACTGTTCAGCACGTTGGCGGCCATGATGGCCCCGTGCTCGGTGAAGACATACGGCGGGACGCGGCGACCACCTCGTCCTTTCTTTGCGGTCGCAGTTTGCGACCTCAAACTATCCCATTCTTCTTTGGTCAGTTGAAACATGAAATCACCGGGAAACCGGTCTTTATTGCGCTTGACCTGTTCGTTAAGCCGTTTCGTGGTCGTCGAATAGAGTTTGGCCAAATCGGCATCGAGCATCACTTTCTGACGCCGGACAAATAGGATCGCCCGTTCAATTCGCTCGACCGGTATGACGGCTATTTCCTGATTCATAACAGCGAAATCTTACCGCGATGCAAGTCGCTGTCGAAGGCGCCCGTTGGAGCTTTGGGGGTAGACGATTTTCCGGCGTTTACACGGCGACGGACGCGGACGTGACATGGCCGTTGGGAAGCGGGATGGCCTTGCGGGTGGGGCCCAGCAGGCGGAGGGAGTCGCGCGGGACGAGCCCGTAGAGTTCGCCTAGGAAGCGATTGGAGCAGGAGACGCGGAGCGATTCGTGGGTTTCGACCTGCACCAGGAAGCCGTCGGGCGTGGTCACGTTGAGGTACACGCGCGAGGGGCCTTTGTGGTTGCGGAAGAGCCTGATGAGTTGCTCGAGCGGCGTTTCGTCGCCTACGTCGATCAGGATCGCGCTCGCGAAATTCTGCGGAGCCTCGGCCAGCGAGACCACCCTCGACACGCGAAGCGAGGGCTCTTCACGCTTGCGGTCCACTTCCGCCTCGACGAAGACAATCGCGTCCGGAAGGAGCAACGGCCGGAACTCGCTGAAGCGGTCGGTGAAGAGGAGGCCTTCGATCCTGCCGGTCAAGTCTTCGAGGGTGAGTACGCCCAGCGGCTTGCCGGCGTTGCGCCCGGTCTTTGACATCACCGTGCGAATGGACGACACCATGCCGCCGATGACGACCTTTTGGCCTTCTTTCATTTGCGTGACGTCGGTGATCGCCGCGTTCGAACACGCATTGATGAATTGCTCGTGGTGGGCGAGCGGGTGCTTGGTGATATAGAAGCCGAGCACGGCCTTTTCCTTGGCGAGCATCTCCGCCTCAGTCCATTCCGCGCCGGGAAGCGGAGCGGTCTCGACGGCGACGGGAGGCTCGTCGGCCAGGCCAAAGAGGCTGTTTTGCCCGCGCTTGCGATCACGCTGGGCGGATTGTCCGACGGTCATGGCTCGATCGATGGATTCGAAGAGCGCACGGCGCATCTGCCCGGTCTTGTCGAAGGCGCCGGCGCAGATCAGCGCCTCGATCGTGCCTCGGTTGACGATGCCGAGGTCCGTGCGCTCGCAGAAGTCGAACAGATTGCGGTACGGACCTGCCGTCTTGCGCTGGTTCACGATGGCTGCGACGGCCTTCTGGCCCACGCCTTTGATCGCGCCGAGGCCGAAAACAATGCGCTTGGAGTGGCCGTTGGCGGAATTGTCGATTGTCGATCGATCAGGCGATTGAAGAAAGGTTTCGCGAGCCGCGGACTTTTGTCCGCGCGGATTGTCGAGAATTGATGACGTCATCGAAGTTCGTGGGTCCGCGCGATCTGAAGATCGCGGCTCGCTGATGTCGGTCTGATCAACCCCCCTTAATCCCCCCTTAGTGAGGGAGGAGGCGTGTGCGGTCTCCACAACGAAATCGAAGAGGGAGGTGTTGATGTCCGGGGGTTCGACGCCGATGTGCATGGTGCGGCATTCTTCGCGGTATTCGCCGATTTTTTCGGTGCTGACCATTTCGAAGGTCATCAGGGCGGCCATGAACTCGACCGGGTAGTACGTCTTCATCCACGCGGTCTGGTAGGCGATGAGCGCGTAGCCGGTGGAGTGGGCCTTGTTGAACGCGTAACCGCCGAACTTGAGGATGTCCTCGAAAACCTGCTGGGCGGTATCGCGGGTTACGCCGTTTTTCTCGCAGCCCGCGAGGAATGGCTCGCGCATGGCCTCGATCATGGAAGTCTTCTTCTTGCTGATCGCCTTTGCTAGCCGGAACGCGGCCTTGAGCTCCAGGCCGCCGAGGCGATTGACCAGCCGCGAGACCTGCTCTTGATAGACCATGATGCCATACGTCTCGCTGAGCACCTCGGTCATGATCGGGTGGGGCGTGGTCCAAGGGGTACCGTGCTTGCGGGAGACGTAATCGGGGATGTACTCCATGGGGCCGGGGCGGAAGAGTGCGTTGGCGGCGATGAGGTCTTCGATGCGATTGGGCTTCATGCGCATGACCACGTCGCGCATGCCGCCGGACTCAAACTGGAAGATGCCCTTGGTCTCGCCGCGCCCGAACAGCGAGTAAACCGTTTGATCGGTGAGGTCGAGCGAGTCGAGATCGAGGGGCTGGCTGGTGGATTGCTCAGCGAGTTCGCGGGCGCGTTCCAGCGTGGTCAGCGTCCGCAGGCCGAGGAAGTCCATCTTGAGCAGGCCGACCTGCTCGATGCTGGGGCCGTCGAACTGCGTGATGATGTCGCCGCTCGACGCCTTGCACAGCGGAAGAAAATTCACCAGTGCCTGATCGGCGACCACCACACCGGCGGCGTGGACTCCGGAGTTGCGAGCGACGCCTTCGAGACGGCGGGCGATGTCGATGATGCGTTTGATTTTGGGGTCGCTTTCGTACTTTTTCTTGAGTTCCGGCTCCTGGGCGATGGCCTTGTCGAGCGTGATGTGCAGTTCGGCGGGGATCAGCTTGGTGAGCTCGTTGGCCTCGGTGAAACCCAGGCCCAATACGCGGGCGACGTCCTTGACTGCGGCCTTGGGCTTGAGCGTGCCGAAGGTGATGATCTGGGCGACGTGGCCATATTTGTTGCGGACATAGTCGAGGATTGCGGCGCGGCCATTCTGACAAATGTCCAGATCGATGTCGGGCATCTCATCGCGGTCTGGGTCGAGAAAGCGCTCGAAATAGAGGCCGTAGCGGATGGGGTCGGGCGAGCTGATGTACAGGCAAAAGGAGACGACGGAGCTGCAACCGCTGCCGCGGGCGCCGACGGGAATGTTGTTGGCCCGGGCGAAGCGGACGCAGTCCCACACGATGAGAAAGTAACTGGCGAAGCCTTTGCCGGTGATGACGCCGAGTTCGTATTCGATGCGCTCGCGAAGCTCGGGCGTGATCTCGCGATAGCGCTTGTCGGCGCCTTCATAGACGAGTCGGCGGAGGTACGCATTGTCGTCAAGCGATTTTGCATCGTCGTCCACGATCTCGGCGGGCACGCGGTAAACCGGCGCGTAGCGCTTGCCCAAGTCGAGCTCGAGGTTGCAAAGGTCGGCGACGCGAAGCGTGTTGGTGAGCGCCTCGGGGGCGTCGGGGAACAGGGCGGCCATCTCTTCTGGCGACTTGAAATAGAACTGGTCGGTGGGGAATTTGAAGCGGCCTTCGTCGTTAATTTGCTTGCCGGTATTGATGCAACAGAGCACGTCGTGGGCCTCGTAGTCGGCATGGTCGAGGTAGTGCACGTCGTTGGTGGCGATGGTGGCGACGCCCAGTCGCCGGGCCATGTCGAGGAGTTCGGGGTTGAGCGTTTTCTGCTCGGGCATCTGGTGGTCCTGGATTTCCATGAAGAAGCGGTCGGGGCCGAAAATTTCCAGGTAGGTCTTGGCCAGGTCTTCGGCGGCCGCGCGATCGCGATTCATAAAGGTCTGCGGGATTTCACCGCCGATGCAGGTGCTGGTGCAGAGCAGCCCGGAGGAGAACTCGCGGAGCACTTCCTTATCGATGCGCGGTTTGCGATAAAAGCCTTCGGTGTAGGCGATGGTCGAGAGGCGCACGAGGTTCTGGTAGCCCTCGCGGTTCATGGCCAACAAGAGAAGGTGGTACATTTCCTTGCCTTCGACGGGCTCCTTATGCCGGCGGTCGCCGGTGGCGAGGTAGGCCTCGCAGCCGATGATGGGCTTGATGCCGGCCTTGCGGGCCGCGTTGTAAAATTCAACCGCTCCGAAAAGATTTCCGTGATCGGTAATGGCCAGGGAGGGCATGTTCCATTGTTTGGCCCGTGCGATCATGGCCTCGATGCGGGTGGCCCCGTCGAGCAGGCTGTAGTGGCTGTGCACGTGAAGATGGACGAAAGGCGAGGCGGGCACGAGCGGACTCCATTCCAACAAATTTGCGATTTTCGATTGTCGATTTTCGATTCACTACATAACACCGGTCGAGGAATTTCGCAATCAAAATTTCCGCTCACGACTCCCACCTCGGCGGAGGGCGACCATCAATGATCTCCGATCGACAATTACTACGGGCAGGTTGCGATGGTGAACGGATAGGGGCGCCCTCGAAAAGCTTCGACGCAGTGGGCGATGTCGGAGAAGTTGATCTCACCTGCCGGATCGAAGACTCCGAATTGATCGTCTGCATCCAGCAGAGCCTGAACCTTCCGGATTGCTCCGGGGGCGCTGCGGAATTTGTCGACCATCGCGGAAATGTCGCCGAAATCCGGCTGGGCCGTGGTTGCCGGAGGATTGTAGGGACTCACCACGTCTCCCCAGCGCGTCGTGCCCAAGAGCAGGGCCGGCGAGATGTCGGTGCATGAGCCCTCGCTGCCCGCGCAGTTCGAGTCCAGTGTCTGCACGGAGTAGGTTGAGCTGGGGACGATTCCGCTTCCGGTAACGTGAATGAGTCCCTGAGAATTCCATTGTTGGTAATGCGGGGTGCACTGCAGGGCAGCGGACCAGAAGGTAGCCGGGTTGGCGGCGCTTTCGGTGTAGGCCTGTGGAGGTCCCACCCAGCGAGTCTGACCTTCGAACGAAGTAAAGGGCGTTGACGGGCCGCCGCTGTAGGGAGGATTGACATGATGGAGCGAAGTCAGAGTTACGCGGATCGCGACCATGTTCTTGGCGGCCGCGTGTATGGTCATTGAAACATATCTGCACTTATTGTTCAGCGGGTCGGGCTGCGGGGTGGGCGGTGTGACTTCGCAGGATGTGTTGTACGACAGGTTGACGAGGCCGTTCCCGGAAGCGGAATTCCAGCCGGCCACGCGGATGGTGTAGCACATGCCGGCGGTGACATTGAATGTCACCTGGGCTGGTCCGCCGCCGATCCCGCAGGTGTCGTCGCCGCAGGTGATCAGGCCGGCGGAGGTGGTGGGACACGGGCAGACGGCCTGGCCGCCGTAAACGTCGATGATGGCGTCCATGCTCGTGGTGCCGCAGGTGCTGACAGTCACCGAGCCCGAGCAAGGAGCGGTGTACTTGTACCATAGGTCTTTGCCCACCGGCTGAGCGGACGGGCAGTCCACGCTGGCAGGTCCGTCAGTCGTGGCGCATGTGTTGTTGAAGGGTTCCGAAACGGACGGTTCGCTGGGCAGGATCGTCGCCTGGGCGCAGGCGTCGTTGGCAGGAGTGGACGGGGTGCAGGCACTTTGTGATCCGCAAAGAGTTCCCAAGCCGCTGAAGGCGCCGCCCAGGGCCTGGCACGCGGCGATCGACACATCGGCGCATTGGACGCACGTACAGCAAGCACCCTGGCACTCATCGGGAACCTCATCGTTGTTGGCGTCAGTAGAAATTGTACCGATGTCGCATTCATCAGGGATACTGTTCCCGTTGCAATCCTGGCTGAATCCGGAGGCGATGTCGCAGAAATCGGCGACGGAGTTGTTGTTGCAATCCAGTGCGGCTTCGCACTCGTCGGGGACCTGGTTGAAGTTGCAGTCCTGGCTGGTGGCGTTGGCGATATCGCAGATATCGGGAACGGTGTTGCTGTTGCAGTCTTCGTTCGGTTCACACGCGTCGGGAATCGCGTTATCATTGCAATCGCCCAATAGACCGCAGCCCCCGACGTCGCAGCGGGTGCCGGGTGCGCCGCAGGCGATATCGCAGTCATCCTCGATGCCATTATCGTTGCAGTCGCGCGGAATGCGCAAAAAGTACACGTCTTCTTCGCCGTTGAACGTCGCGGCATATGCGAGATTGGCCCCGCCATTGTCGGAGACCATGTGGTAATAGTCGCCGAGCTTGTTTTGCTGCGGATAACCGACGCTGGGATCAAAGGCGGGAGTCAGCGGGATGTTCGCGGACCAGGTCTGACCGGCGTTGAGCGAATAGCTATAGAAGACTTCGGTCATAAAACTATTTTCGGCTGGCGCGTTGCGCGTGTCGTTCCAGATCGCGTCGATTCGGCCATTCGGAGCGACCGACATGGTGCCGAACCAGTGCCAGGCTCCGCTGTTGGGGTCATCGTTGACCAGAACGGGCGCGCTCCAGGTCTGGCCGTCATCGGTGCTGCGGATAAAGCGAACGTTGGTGGGATTGGGGTCACTGCCGTTGTTCACTGTCCCCAGTGCATAAAGATTTCCGCTGGTGGGGCCCGTCGAGTTATCGACGGCAATCCATAGCGGACCGAGCATACCGGCGGGGTTGATTCCGCCGGTGACCGTGTTGCCGCCCATGTTAATCGGGATTACGGCGCTGAAAGTTGGCGTGGCCGCCGGGTCGCGGGCGGTGATCGACTTGGTCAATAAGTGGCCCGTGTTTCCCAAGTTGGAACCGGCGATGTAGAGCGACCCGTCCGGGCCGGTGTCGAGTGTCCCCCACTTCAAGCTCGGCGTGGGGATGGCCACGGGCGATTGCATGGAGGCTCCGTTGTTGATGGAGCGGCAAAAATCGTTGGGCGGGCAGCAACTGAACTGCACGTTCCAATTCTGATAGATGTGGCCTGCGCCCTGGCCGCTGGGACGATCGTCCACCGCGATCCACTGCTTGTCGCCGCCGAAAGCTCCGGTCATGGTCCAGTTGATCCCGCCGTCGAGCGAACGGAACAGTTGTACGGATGTCGTGCTGCTGAGGCTGGAGAAGAAAAATCGCCCGGCCGCATCCGCGCCGAGCACCGGGTCGCTGCGAAACTGCCCGTTTTGGAGCGTGAACATGTTCCAGGTCGCACCCCGGTTGTGGCTGTAGCTCATTCCCGCTTCGCGAAAGTTGCTGGCGATCGAGTCGAATTGTCGCCAGGCGATCACGATCTGGTTTGGGTTGGCCGGACTAATTGCGATGGAAGGTTCGTTGGCCGCGTCGCCGATGATGTTATTTTGAGCGGCATTGACGTTCACCTGGATGCTGGTGAGCCCGCCGCGTTGAGCGATTTTGCGCGGGCTTTCCGCCTGGCGCATGAGTTCCAGCTGTGACGCCGGCGGCTGGTCCAACTCTTCGGGCGGCAGGTCGTAGCCGATGGGCGCGACGACCCGCTTTCTCTGGGGAGTGCTGGTTCCCTCGGCCTTAGTGCGGACTCCGTCGGAGAGGACCATGGCCATGCTACAAGCCGCGAGCATCAAACCGCGCCAATCACCATTTGTTTTGAAAGTGAAATTCATCGTGTTCCCCCTCGCGGGCAAGTTTCCTGCGGTCAAAGCTGACGACCGGGCCGGCGCTCCGTCGGCCAACCTGATGGCGGGCACCTTCAGGCTATCAGAATCGACCGTCCATTTGCAACGCAATTTGGTGCAATTATGTCTGAAGAAGGGCCACGGCATGCGGCAGGACCGGCAGGATGAGGCGATCCATGGCCAGTTGTACGGCGTGGGGCGAGCCGGGGAGGGAGAAAATGAGCGTGTTTCCGCGCGTCCCGGCCAGTGCCCGGGAGAGCATGGCGAGGGGCCCGATTTCCTCGAAGCTGAGCATGCGAAAAAGCTCGGCAAAGCCATCGAGTCTTTTTTCGATGAGTGGTATTAGTGCTTCGTAAGTCGCGTCGCGCGGGGCGATGCCCGTCCCGCCGGTGAGTACGACCGCATCGCAGCCGGACAAGCATAACCCCTGCACGCGCGTGGTAATGGTTGCGGAGTCATCGGGCAGTATTTCGTAGCCGGAAATGGAGTGCCCGGCGGCTTTCAGCCTTTGGACGATGAGCGGTCCGCCCTTGTCGGTCTCGCGCGTGCGAGTGTCACTTATGGTCACTACGGCGCACACCACCGACTGCACTTGGTTTGATTCGTGTCCCGATGTGGGCATGGTTCCGCTTTCGTATCGACTGAGGGGGTATGCTCAAGCCCGGCCTTATCGGCGCCGGCATGACTCTCTCCATGGCGGCGCTGCGCTTGGCCATGGCACCCGGCAAA
>JBKJYI010000172.1:0-2729 GCA_046715855.1 Phycisphaerae bacterium | reverse complement strand
CATCCACGCGGTCTGCACGCACAAAGCGAGCACCAGGGTGAGAGTGAACTGTGTCAGAGCCCAGTAGCGGAAGACGTATTCGCGCACTGAGCAGACGGCCGCGGCCACCATCATGTAGGAAAACGAGATCAACCCGGGCCTTTCCACGGTAAGCAGATCGGCACAAAGGCCCAGCACCCACGCGGCTACGACTGCGTGACGGGGATGCACGTATAAGCCAAGAAAAACTGCTCCGACCAGAAGCCAGTCGGGGCGCACGCCACGAATTTCCACGGCGGAGGCGAGTGCAGACTGCATGGTCAGGAGAAGGGCGGCTAACACGATGTACGTTGCCCAACGCATGCGCAACCTCGTTATGATTTGCCCAACGCTGTTCGCGATGGGGCGGGCTGAGCTGGTCGTTCCGCAATTTCGAGCAGCGCCCGTGCCGCTGAGATTTGCACACGAGGATCGGTGCCATCCTGCAGCAGTGGCTCAAGCATGGGAATGGCCCGCGCGTCGCCGATGGCTCCGGCGGCCGCCGAGGCCAGTTGGCGGATTCTCAATTGCTGATTGACTGGCGAATCCTCGGGGTCCTGACGCAGCGGTTGGTTTGGCTTGAGCGCCTCGAGCACCACCGGCAATCCGGCATCAATTCCAAGCTTGCCCAGTGCGCGGGCGGCGGACAGCCGAGTTTCCAGGTGACTCGCGCTGCTCAATTTGTACCGAAATGCGTCTTCGTGAATCGCATCGCCAGTGCCCGCGAGTGCGTTGATGGCGAAGACTTCCTCCGATCCAACGCCAGAGTTGGCCATGAAAGAAAGCTCGCGGGCGGCCTCCTTGTTGCCAAGGCGGGCCATGCCTTCAAGGGCGTGGTGACGGACACCGGGATCGCTATCCTTCATCGCACGGGCGAGGACTGTCACCGCGGAGGGCTGGCCGAGCATCGAAATGGCGATGGCCGCGTTGCGGCGCACGGTTGGGTCGGGATGAGTTAAAACAAAGTTCGGCAATCGGTCCGTATGCTCGGTATAACCAATGCGGTGCAGCGCGTAGATGGCCGCGACGCGCACACTGTTATCTTTGTCCGCTAGGCATTTTCGCAGCATCGAGACCGCGGCGGTGTCGGCTCGCTTGCCCAGCACCATGCAGCCCGCGAACCGCACCCCGGCGTGCTCGTCGAGCAACGCCGTGCGAACCCAAGGCAGCACTTCGGGCGTGCCGATGGACTCGAGTGCTTCCACCGATTCGGCTCGAACGACAGCGTTTTCACGGTAGGACAATCCGGCCTTGATCACGTCCATCGGTTGCGGCGCACGAAGCCCTTGAGTTTGCCCAGGAGCGGGCGCAATGGGTTGGACACACCCCTGCGCGGGAAGAGCTAACAGGCAAAAAGCCATTTTGAATCGCGTCACGGTCATCATTCTTCAATCAGGGCCCTGGCCCGCATGATCCAATAGTCTACGAAGAATAGAACCCAAAGGACCACACACAACCAGCCGAACCAATCCCCGAAGCGGGTGTAAATCGTATAACGGGAGTCCACAAGTACGTTAGCCACCGCATAGCCGACTTCGCGAGGCCAGTCGTCGTTTGGATCGCCACGGACGACGTCGCGAATCTTACCAGAGGGATCGATGAAGGCGCTCACGCCGGTGTTCACCGAGCGGGCGATGCCCACGCGATTTTCGACGGCGCGAAAGGCGCAGATGGAAAGGTGCTGGGGCTGTTGATGATTGCGGCCAAACCAGCCGTCGTTGCTGATATTGAGCAGGAAATCGACCTGTTTCTTTTTGCCTCCGTTTGAGAAATGGCGCGAAACGTAGGGGATGACGTCTTCATAACAAATGGGCACGCCGAAGCGGAAGAGTCGTTCCGGCATGGAGGCTGGCTGCATCTGAAAGATACGAAAGCCATCGCCGTGAAAGAGAGAATACTCGTAGTCGCCCTTTGGCCCGCTGAAAGGCATGATGCTGTTCATCCAGAAATAGAGGAACCGCAATCCTGTGAAGCGGAAGGGCACGACCTCGCCGAAATACACGAGGTGCACCTTGTCGTAGCGTTCTGGTTCCCGCCCGTCGGGATGGAAAATCGTCGCGGAGTTGTACTTGCGGTCCTTGGCCAGCAAGTCTTTGGCGGTCAGCACGAGCGATGCGCTGCCGGTGATGACGTAGGCGCGTTGCGAGGCCGCCAACTTCTGAAAAGCATCGAACGAGGAGCGTGAAAGCGGAGGGTAGGTGAAATCTCGGGCCTCGGGATTGAGGTACATCATCCAGGGAGTCTCGGGGAGCAGATAGAGGTCCGGCAACTGCGCCGCGGCCGCGTTGGCCATGGAGAAATATGCCGCCCGTTTTTCCACATCGTTGGATTCCTCGCCATCCACGCTCATGACATAGTCGCCCTGGAGCAACGCGATCCTGGGACCGATCGAGGTCGTATCGCGGCGGAGTTGAACCTGCCCGTAGACGCACACGAATCCGAGAAGACTTGCGGCCACAATCCAACTGTGTCGCGCTTGAGGGCGGCGGGTGATCCACTCGGATAGCGGCCGATGTCTGCCTTGAATGCGGTCCAGAATCACGTCGGCAACTGCCCCGTTGATTGCGGCGATCAAGAAACTGGGGCCATAAGCTCCGACAAGGTCACTAACCTGGATCAGGGTCAGTACTTTGAAAACGCTGTGCGAGAGAAAAAACCATGGAAACCCGGACATCACGATGGCCCGCAGGAATTCACCAGCGACATAAATG
>JBKJYI010000171.1:0-8118 GCA_046715855.1 Phycisphaerae bacterium | reverse complement strand
CGACGACGTCCTGGGCGACGCGTTTGAACTGTTTTTCGGCAGCTATCCAAACGACGTTGATTGCGAGGACGACGTTATAGGTGACGCGTTTGAATAGCTCTTCGGAAGCAACCCCAACGACGCGGATAGCGACGACGACGGCCTTTCTGACGCTGCAGAGCAAGAACTCGGCACCGATCCCAACGATCAAGACTCCGACGACGACGATCTCACGGACGCATTTGAGACGCTGTTCGGCAGTGATCCGAAAGACACAGACTCCGACGACGATGATCTGTCTGACTTTTTTGAGCGACAGTTCGGGACCGATCCGAGAGATGCGGATTCCGACAACGATGGACGAGATGATGGAGACGAAGTGGCCTCGGGGACTGATCCCCTGGGGGGATAGCGACACTCCATAAATGAAATTCGCTCCCGGCGGGAGTGATGGACTAAGTGAATTAACAAGGGCACGAATCAGGGGCGAGCGTTCGATCTGAACTTCGGCCGGAGGAAGGAAAACAAATGAAGAGATTTCTGGGAGTTGGGGCGTTGTTGGCGATCGGCTTTTATGGTGTGGGGGGGTGCGGCAACAACCCCGGCACGACGACGGCCAAGTATCCGAATATCAAGAGCGCCCGGTCGCTCAGCGAGCACTATGTGCTGGTGGAGTTCGAAGAGCCGGCGGGCGAAGTGGCCGCCAACCCGGCGAACTATGTGATCGTTGATTCGGCGTCACAGCAACTGGCGGTCAGCTCGGCCACTCTTTCGGGCGACGGAACCGAAGTGACGCTGGCGACGGCGACGCAAAAAGAAACGGAATACCGCCTTGCGATGGGGACCACGGAGGAAATCTCCTCGGCCGATTATGCGCTCCCCATCGGAACGCTTGGTTTTTACGGTAGTTCTCAGCGGGAGCCGTTTCTCGAAAGCGCCGTATCGCTGAGCAGTACGCGAATTCTCCTGACATTCAGCCAGCAAATGGATGAGGAGACCGCCGAGACCGTCGTCTTTTATGAGATCGCCGACCCGGACGGCAATACCGACGTTGATATCACCGTCACCGGGGCAGAACTCCAGTCTGATTCTGTCACCGTTATTCTGACCACGACCCCGCAAGAGAACAGGTCCTATCAGATCAGGGCTACGAACCTCAAGCGGCGCTTCACCTGCGAAGACGGTGGGCAAATCAATCTCGACAACGCATCGCAGGGCGCGACCTGCGCACCGAGCATTCGCCCCAAGGACGCCGAAGGCGTGCAGAGTAAATTCGTGCTCTCCGGTCGAACCCAGGTTGACCGAAACTCGCCCACCAACCCCATTGCCACCGGCGTGGGCGGGTCGGTGGGGCTGGAAGCCAATGGAGCGGGCGTGCGTCGCCCTCTCTGCAATGGTGGGACCACGGGGATTGACGGCGCATCGGGCACCGATCCGGATGAGGAGCTGATTTTCACTGCGGACCGGCCCGAACTGGCGACCAACATTATTGTTGGATTGCGTTCCGTCGATTTCCTGGTGGATATGCCCGTGCTGTTTATTTCAAGCGACACGTCGCCCTCGTTCAATTACACGATTAACAAGCCGGAGCTTCGTACCGCGTTCAGCGCCAATGCGACCGCCGGTGTCATCGTGTTTGCGAACCTGCCTTCCCTGCCGGCGGGGCTGAAGATTGACGCTTTCAAGATCCGCGAAACCAATGGTGAAATCTGGGTCAACTCGGTTTGCGGATTGGCCACCAACCGACGCTACATCGACCCGACCCGCAACATCGCCGAGTTCTATGGCATCCCCCCGGTGGATACGTTCGGTCCCCGCGTGGTCAAGGCCGAGTCGATCAGCAATACGGAAGTGGTCGTCTCCTTCAGCGAGCCGCTCAGCCCCGAGGCCGCGAACCCGGCCAATTTCAGCATCTCGCCGGACCTCACGGTGGTCGATGCCCGGCTTGGTAAGTTTGACACGCAGGTGATCCTCACCACATCGCCACAGTTCGTGGATGTGGTGTACACGGTCACGGTCGAAAATGTGGTGGATAAAGCGGGGAATCTGATCGATCCGACGGCGAACACCGCGACTTTTTCTTATGCCGGCGGGCCGGGCTCCCTGGGACCGGACGTGCTGCCGCGCGTGGTCGGGGCGGCTTCAACCGACAATACGGGCGTGCTCGTAACGTTCACCAATCCCATGGGCCCCAGCGCTTTGGTCGCGTCCAGCTACGTCATCTCGCAGACCAAGGACGTGAACGACGCGTTCGGGCTCGAGGTCCTGAATGTGGAATTTCTTCCGCAGCAACAGAACGCCGTGCTACTAACCACGTCTTCGCAAAACGAGACGGATTACATTCTCCGAGTAGTCAATGTCCGCGATCTCTTTGGAAATCAGTTGGCCCCGCCGCAATTGCTCGTTGATCCGGCCACGGCGACATTCCCTGGGACGCCGTTCTCCTGTGACGTCGAAGTCTGCGTGGACGGGTTCAACGACGGCGAAGAATGCGACTTAAGCAATGGCAATGCGGATTGTGAAAACGGAGTTGACGATGGTGTTTGCACGCGGCCGCCTTGCACGCCGCCGGACCGCGACGGCGATGGGCTGCCGGATCATCTCGAGCTGCGCGGCTACTGGATTACCGTACAACTTGCCAATGGCATCCTGAGAGAGCGCCAAGTGACGAGCGATCTGAATACGGCAGACACCGATGGCGATCTTTTGAAGGACTCCGAGGAGCGATGGATCGGGTCCGATGCGCGGATGAAGGATACCGACGACGATCAACTCACGGACTGGGAAGAATTCAACTATGTCTATAGTAACCCCAGTGATCAGGACACGGACGATGATACGATTCAGGATCTCCTTGAGGTTAATTTCTTCAAGACGAATGCAAACCTGGTTGACTCCGACGGCGACGGCTTCGACGACAACGACGAATTATTTGTCATGAACCGCGACCCGCGCATCGCTGATCTGCCGCAGCCGGGCCTGGTGATTGGCTCGGTCGGACTGCAGCTCCAGGAGCAGTACACCTACGTAGACGAGCAGGGGGTGGTGCAGTCGGAAAACTCAAGCACTTCCAGCACGCTGTCGTCCAGCAATTCGCAGAAGGTTTCAACCAGCTTGGAAACGACGCTGGGCATCAACATCAAGGCCAATTTCGAGGCGGGCGTCGAAGCCCTCCCCATCAAGGTCCACGCCAAGGGCGGGATCGAGGCGGGCTTGAACTTCGGCCTGACCTTCCAGACCAGCCGCGAATCGACGGAGGAAACGACCAACGCGTTTGAGCAATCGCTCAGCAAGGGGTCGCAGATTTCGGGTTCGAGTTCGTTTACGCGAAACGTGGTGGGTGGCCGCATCGATGCGATGGTCAGTCTCGAAAACCTCAGCGACGTCGCGTACAAGCTGAGCAATCTCGAGATTACGGTTTCGGCCCTCAACCCCGTGGACCGCACCACTTTCGTCCCGATCGCGACCCTGATTCCCAACAAGACGCTCGTCACGGGCGATCCGCAGACCTACAACATCGGCATCCTCGGCAACGCTTCGCGTGGGCCCATCATGTTCACCAGCCGCGATGTGTTCCCGGCTTTGGTGGAAGACCTGATGAGAGACCCGCGCGGCCTCCTCTTCGAGTTCGCCAACTATGACCTGCAGGATGAATTTGATCGCAGCTTCGCGTTCGCCTCGCAAACCGCGCGCGACCGCACCGTCGGACTCGTGATCGACTACGGCGACGGCAATCCGGAACGCTTCCTTATGGCCTACGCGCCCGTTCGCTTCCCGCAAGCGTCGTGCGACCCAGAAGCTGACCCGGGCTGCGACATCGTTGGCGGATTTGCTGGATTTTCAAACGCCGGCATCCCGGGCTACGGCGGGCTGGGCACGCCTCCGGGTCTGCCGCTCGAATATGTTTTAGAGAATGTGCTGCAAAAGCGCCGAAGCCAGCCCGTGATCACCCCGCTCTGGCTCGTACAGCCGACGCTGGTTCCGGAAACTTCGGAGTCGTACGTTTGCGTCGGCGGATTCAACGATGGCGGCGAGTGCGACTCAGGTAACGGCAACGCGGATTGCGAAGACGGCACGGATGACGGCGTATGCAGCAACGCGGTGGCAGCCGATGGAATTCTCGCCGGCCTCAACGGCGTTTCCGACAGCATCAGCCAGGGCGACGACGTCCAGCTGGTTCCCTTCGGCATCGACGGCCTGCCGGAAGACACGGTGATCATCAACGCCGGTGAAAACGGCGTGCTGGAAACGGCCATTAAGGCAGGCGACGTGGGTGCTGTGATCACCGGATATGCAACGTCGAAGACCTGTGGACCGGATATGCCCAGTTCGATCCGCCCGGGTCCTAATGGGATCGTAGACACGATCCGCGATCCGTTCAGCGATGACGTGCAGCTGCAGGCGTTCGGAACTTCTCAATCGCTTGGCGTTAACGTCATCGGTCCGGGCGCCAACGGCTTCATCGACACCGCGCCGGCCGGCGACGACGTCTTCGTCGGACCGGGCATCCCCTGCGATGATAATGGCGACTGCGTTGCACCGGGCGTCTGCGACGGCCAGGAAGGACTGTACCGATTCGAGCACCGCGCTCGCGGCCAATTCGGTCGAATCTGGGCCGTGCTCGTGCCCAACGCAAACCTCATCGGGCTCGATTTCCGCAAAGTTGTTCTCAAGCCCGGACAGTCGCTGAACATGGCGTTCATTCAGGACCTCGACCGCGACGGCCTGATCTCCGATGTCGAATTCATGTTCGGAAGCTCGGACACCAAGCAGGATACCGACGGCGACAAGCTTGACGACTTCAGCGAAGTTCGCGTCGGATGGGAAATCGGCGTTGAGGGAGACTCGCTTCGCCGCGTTTTCCCCGACCCTCGACTCTCGGATTCAGACAGAGACGGGCTTAACGACCGCGAAGAACAGGATCTTCGACGCGTGCAATGCGAATGCGTAGGCGGGTCCGACGATGGCGAAGCCTGCAACCGCGATATTGCCAGCGGAGCGAACGACGAAAACGAAGCCTGTCGAACCGGAGGAACGGCATGCATGAACGTGGCCGATTCCACGGTGACCGCATGCAGCCGCGTAATCACTGCAAACCGCCTCGATCCGCGCCGTCGCGACACCGACGAAGACTTCGTCAGCGATGCCGACGAAGTGCTCGGCTGGCGGACTCAGGCCGCCGTGATCGATCCGAAAAACGTGATCATTGCCGGCGCCGACCGCGACGCCGACTCTCGCGCCTGCCCGCTGGACGTATGTGCCGGCGGAAGCAGGAACGGCCTCCCGTGCCGCTTCCAGCGCGACTGCCCGCCGCAGAAGGAATGCAGCGGCGGCGTCAACGACGGCAACAACTGCGTTAATGACATCGACTGCAACGGGCCCACGCCGGCAACGTCCGGACTCTGCAACGAAACCACCGCCAGCCACACCTGCAACCGCACCGGTTGCGACGACGTTCAGGTCATCGAGGTTGCTGCGGTTGGCCTCAATCAACGAGCCGTCGTAGTGGCCCCGGGACCAAACGGCGTTCTTGATTCCGCGCTCGTCGCCGGTGATCAGTCGGTGGCCAGCGGAAACCTTCGGGCACAAACCAGTTCATTGGGTGATGATCAGCAAATCGCGCTGGTCGATCCCGCACGGGCGCTGCTCGACACACCCATTGGCCGGACTGTCATTCGACCCGGCGTGAACGGAATCGTAGACAGCCTGCCCAAGGGGGATGACGTTGTCGCGGGTGGCCAGTATCGCAAGACGACCGATCCGCTCAGCCCCGACACGGACCACGATCAAATTTCCGAAGGGTTGGAGCGAATCCTCGGTTCCGATCCGCGAGACCCCACCGACGGCGGATTCCTCGGTGATACCGACGGCGATGGTCTTACGGATGGACAGGAAGAAGTCGTCGGCTGGATCGTGATCGCCAACGGCGGCACTCCGATCGATGTTCATTCTAATCCCAACGCGGCCGACACGGACCTTGACGGCTTGCCCGATTACGCCGAGTTCGTCTTGCGAACCGATCCCAATGAGCCGGATTCGGACGGGGACGGACTCGCCGACCTCGATGAACTCACGGTCGATCAGCTCACCTCGTTGGACAAGTTCAACGACTTGTTCCCGAGCTATGTCCTGGCCACCGATGCTTCAGCGGCCTACGGCACTAGCGCGCTCGATTGCGATACCGACGGGGACTACCTGACCGACGACTTCGAGCTGCTCGAGGGATGGAACGTCACTTTGACAACGGTCAACGGCACCACCGTCAAGCACGTTTACTCCAGCCCGACCAACGAGGACACGGACAGCGACGGACTAAATGACGGCGGCGAATACAAGCATACGTTCAACTCCGTCCTGGCCGCACCGACGGATCCGACAGATTTCGACAGCGACCGTGACAGTCGCGTAGACGGGGCGGAATGCACCAACCAGACACCGGTGCTGGCGAACTGCACCAACCCGACGACGCAGTCACTGGCGACGTGCGGCAGCAATCCGCTTCGAGGCGACAAGAAGGTAACCGTCCGCTACACGCAGCTGACCGTGGATCGCGGCAACGACGAGGTCGGCGGCAATACGGTGGATATGTCGTGGCGATTCCAGGCTCAGAAGTCCACGGAAACTTATCCCGGCGCCTGGTTTGGCGTGCGCACCGACCGCCCGGCCTGCGAAGCGATCGGCCAGGATGCGTGGTGTTACCAGGGCGGCTATTGCAGCGTGCCGGAAGGTACCGACTTCGTCTTCCAGGGTCCGCATTGCCGCTATTTCGGAAATGCCTGCACGACTAACAGTGATTGTTCGCCGTTCTCGTTCGGACACTGTTCGTTCCTCACGTGGTTCCCATGCTCGGCAAGCAACCAGTGCCCATTCTCGTGGGCCGGTGAAACCTGCCAGTCGACTCCCGACGCCTGCGTTGGTGGGAACGAAGTGGTTTTCGACCTGCAGCCGGGCGAGGGCATCCTGCTCAACGGCGAGGCCAGTCAGTACAACGACTGTCGCAGTGCAGAGTGCACGGGCGGACCGAACGCGGGGGATGCTTGTGACCCGTTCAATCCGGATCTCACCTGCTGCCCGCGAACCTGCACCAGCGCGCCGGGAACATTCTGCACGAGCGATGCCAATTGCCCGCGGTTCTGCACGGGCACCACAACGGCTTGCACGAGCAATGGCGACTGCACAAGTCCCGCGACCTGCGGAGCGAACACCTCGTGCGGCGCGAACTCGGCCTGCGGACCGGCCCCGTGCTCCGGAATCAATTGCGAGGCGCCCTTCGCAGACAATCACGTGATTTATTCGAAGGCCTTTTCGTACGAGACGTTGCAGTACGGGTTCACGGTGGATATCGCCAG
This sequence comes from Phycisphaerae bacterium, assembly GCA_046715855.1. Taxonomy (GTDB): domain Bacteria; phylum Planctomycetota; class Phycisphaerae; order UBA1845; family UBA1845; genus CAZAMB01. The sequence goes on along the minus strand of JBKJYI010000171.1, from coordinate 790 downwards.
ACTGACCGACGCCACCGACGCCCAGGAGTTCTCGCTCACGCTGATCGTGGAAATCCTCGTCGAGTAAATTGGCGATGCTGACCGCGGGCCGAGTCAAGAGCACGACCCGGCGTGCGGAATAGGAACAAAAAGTCAAACCCGCCGGCCAGTGTAAAAGCTGGCCGGTGGGCGTTTCGCGATCCAACTTGGCCGTGGGTCATCCAACAAAACTTGGATGATCCACTTCTATTTGAACGACAAGGCAATGGATAAAGCGATGAGAATGATAATGATCCATTCCAGCGCCTCCATGCGCCATGCACTTTGCCGGTCCGAAAGTTTCTCGTAAATGCTTTCCACGGTGTTAAGCTTGCGGAGGATGCTGGCGTCCCACTCCGAAAGATGAAAACGCTGCGAAACGAGGCGATAAACGCGGGCCAGGTAGGGATCACCCATCAGCTTGAGCGTGTTGTTAATGCCCTCGAACATCAGGGCGCTGTCGAGCTGAAGGCGGGCGACTTGATCGAGCAGAACGGCGCGAGATCGCAACCGGAAGGGCCGCCCGAAGGATCGACGGGAAAATCTCGTATAGGCGCCGGCCAATGCCCTATCCAATTGAAAATCGAGGAATCTCATCTCCAGCAATTCCACATTGGCGTACTCGAGCACGGCCCGCACGTCATCCATGTCCGTTCCAATCAAGAACGCTGCGTTCCAGTCGATGATCATGACATCCGTTTTGCTGAAGGATATCCGGCAGGCCAGTGAATCTTCGATCTCCTCCTTGGAGAGTTGTTCGGACTCGGCTCGA
>JBKJYI010000170.1:0-2911 GCA_046715855.1 Phycisphaerae bacterium | reverse complement strand
ATCGTAGCGTCATAGCCTTTTGCCTTTCCCGTAAATCAGCAGAACAACTCGCTTCAGACTTTTCATCAGAAGACCCGCGCATCGCTGTGTACAAAGCCGGCCTCTTGCCTGCAAGGCGAGAAGAGATCGAAAGCGGGCTGCGAGATAGAACTATTCGAGGGGTATTCGCGACAAGTGCGCTCGAGTTGGGAGTAGACATTGGTGCGCTCGATGTATGTATTTGTATAGGTCTACCAAACACTATGATGTCGTTGTGGCAACGAGCAGGTCGCGTGGGCCGAGGCGGAAAACCGGGCGCGATAATTCTGATTCCCGAAGAAAGACCAGTAGATGCTTATTACGCCGAACACCCTGAAGAGCTTCTTTCTCGCGAAAACGAAGCATTAGCATTGAACATGAAGTCGCGTACTCTGGCAATTTGGCATTACGCTTGTGCCCTTAAGGAAGTTAACCGCAACTTGGATTTATTAAATCCCGACATTTTGCCTGAGCCCCTGAAAACCATAGCCTTGGAACACCGTGCCGGATTGGATGATCAATCTTTCCACACTGACGATGTCCATTATCAGTACAACATCAGAGCCGGGGCTGACTCGCGTTATGAACTTGTGACCGAGGATGAAACCAAAATAGGCGAGATTAACCGCTCGCAAATTCTCCGGGAGGCAGCTCCTCATGCGGTCCACCTTCATGATCGAGGCAGGTACCGCGTAATGTCCGTGCGAGTACGAGACAAAAAAGTTCGTCTTAAGAAAGAGCATTCGTTTCATCGGACAGACGCTATAGTTAGTGTCAAAGTCCGCTTGCAGCAGATTTGGCGCTCGGCCGATACGAGTTTTTTGTCTTTGCATGTCGGAAGGCTTCTTGTAAGCGAGACGCTTCAGCTATTGGTAGAGCGTTCCAAGGACGGAACGGTGATAAACAGATATAATGGCAATCAAGGACTCGATTCAAACATTTTACCGACCACCGGCGTTTGCCTGACAGTTAAGGATCCCGCGGGCCTTGACGAGCAATTTAACTCTCCGATTACTGCGAGAACCGCTTGGAACGGCCTTTCACCCCTGCTTAGGGGACTTTTGCCGACGGTCCTGGGCCCGTGCGACTTGGGCGACTTCGCTATTCATTCAGAATGGAACGACGCAGCAGCCAGCAAGCTTTTTCTATACGACCAGGCCTATGATGGAATCGATTTAACGCTGCCAGCCGCAGACCGACTAATCGACCTAATAAGTGTTGGAATCGCGTGCATAAATGATTGCAAATGTGACGATCCCGCAGGTTGCTTCCGTTGTGTGCGTGATCATTTCACAGATGTTCCAACTTCCAAAGACGGTACTCGGACATTCTTGATCCGTCTCAAGGAGCAAATCATGGCTACCCCATTTGATTTGCGAGACCTGGAGGGGGTCCCCGATCGCTTGGCGGCAATGTCAGGAAAAGTTAATTGTGGGACCTGTGGCAAGCCTCAATCGTTGGATGCTAATTTTTGCAATAACTGCGGGTCGAAATTGGAATGACGAGATGACAAGAAGGCTTGATTCGTTTACCGAGCCTTTGTGGAAAACCAATCGCGTCACTCGCGAGGAACATCGGATTCTACACGGGGTTGCTGTCGATGGGGCATTCCTAGATCGCTGCGCGGAAAATAATCAGGCCTTATTTCTTGGCGAATGCTCAAACCAAATAGCGACGAGGCTAATTGGGGATATTGCAGTCAAGACAACCGAAGGCATCGTTTGGGTAATCTGCGCTAGCGAATCGGCTCACTCTGTATTGGTTGATTACGCGAAGAAACAGGTTTCAAGAAAAACATGGCCTGAGAATTTGTTAGTGCATGATGCCCATCCGCATTATAAAGTGGAAGATCAGTGGCCGCAGACCCCTACAAGGCTACTCGCTGTAACCGCCTCAGCGCTTAGGTCAACAAACGGATCCAATCCCAGAAAGCGGGCTCGCGTGCTCCATCAATTCGTTCCCTTGATTGTAGTATTTGATCCTGAACTATTATTGTGCTCTAAATTCCATGATTTCGACCCCGGATGGGTCGTACGGGACCTTATCTCCAGGCTCGTTGCCATTCAAGGACCAGTCCCAATTGCGGTTATTTCTTCGCGGACTCCTATCTCGATAAACCCGACATTTACGCGAACAATTATAGGAGTAAACGCCTTCATTTATTTGGATTTTGCCCCCTGAGTGGTATCCTGGTCAGCCGTGTAAGGCGGGCTGTGCCCGCCGCAACTCAATTTTACAACGATCTGCGTGCATCCGCGTTCATCTTCGGCTCGGTTGCGGCCTATCAAAACCTTCCCGATCGCTTCGAGCGTTCTTGCGCAGCGCCCGCGAGTGGATCCGGTCGTGTTCATTGAGCAACTTGGCCAGCGACGCCCCCGGCCGCAGCCCGCGGAACCCCCCCCGAAGAGCGCTGTCGCTTCGTTTCCAGTTTTCCTTCCGAGCCTTGCGGATCGGGCCTGATCGGATTGCCGGCCACGCCCCGGTGCGATGCCGATGTTCGTCGGCCCAGGCGACAATCATTTCGACAGTTAGCTTGGGATTCTCCCTGGAAGCAGCGCTTCTCCTCTTCCTCGCCAGCAATCGGGCAAGCGAATCGCCGCCGGGCAGCCCGCGAGAACCGTAAGTCAGAGCCAGATTGATGCCGGTCCAGGTCTCACCCGACGATCCGCGAATGCTCCCCGATCGAACAACGGGCCATTGACCCGTCCGGCGCTGATGGGCGTCCGCCCATCGCAAAATCTTTGAAGTCGACAGCTTTTCAAGCTTTCGCATAGATATTCACGCTTTGACCATTGTTGTGATCCATCGTATCACTTTTTACACTCAAAAGTCGGGTAAGGGCGAGCTCTGCCCGCCGCGCCTCGCTTCACCAGCAATCTGCGTCCCTCTGCGC
>JBKJYI010000169.1:0-5378 GCA_046715855.1 Phycisphaerae bacterium | reverse complement strand
GTGTAGGCCAGGGCGTTGCGACAATATTCGAGCGTGCTTAGTGCTTCGACAAGGTCAATCCTTCGGGGACCATGGCCAACTGCAGTGCCGCTATTTTGCACCCGCTGCATGCCGGCGCCCGATGAAGCTGGGCTTGGGCATGGCACCCAACGACCCGCAATTTGGTAATGTCAGCCCACTAGAGCCATGACGTCGATCTTGGTGACGCGAACGATTTCCTCGACAGTGGTCATGCCCTTGATGACCTTGGTCCAGCCGTCTTCGCGCATGAGCTTGATGCCCTGCTTGCGGGCGACAGTGAGCATGTCTGTCGCTGACTTTCGCTGGACGATCATTTCGCGGATTTCGTCGCTGACCATGAGCAACTCGTAGATGCCCAGACGCCCACGGTATCCACTGTTGCGGCATTCGCGGCAACCTTTGCCCTTGGTCAATTTTTGCCCGGGCTCGACCTTGAAGTCGGACGGCAAGTCTTTGGGATCTGGCACATATTCTTCTTTGCATGATTTGCAGATACGGCGGACAAGCCGCTGGGCCAGCACGCCGCTGATGGAGCTGGACACCAGAAATGGTTCGACACCCATGTCGAGCAAGCGGGTCGTCGAAGTCACCGCATCGTTGGTGTGCAGCGTGCTGAACACGAGGTGGCCGGTAAGGGAGGCGTTGATCGCCACTTCGGCGGTTTCGAGGTCGCGAATTTCACCGACAAGGATGACGTCGGGGTCGTGCCGAAGAAAGGAGCGAAGCCCCGTAGCGAAGGTCAGGCCGATGTGCGGCTTGATCTGCACCTGCTGAATGCCGTCGAGGTAGTACTCGATGGGGTCCTCGATGGTGAGGATTTTGACTTCATCGCTGCGAATGGTGTTGAGTGCGGCGTAAAGCGTGGTCGTCTTGCCCGAACCAGTGGGTCCCGTCACCAGGATGATGCCGAACGGTTGGGTGATGACATGCATGACCCCGGCGAGGGCTTCGTCCATCAGGCCTAGCTGATCGAGCGAGAGCAGGACGGACTGCTTGTCCAGGATACGCATGACCACCGCTCCGCCGAACGCGGTCGGGATGATGCTCACGCGCAAGTCGATGTCGCGGTTCTGGGCCTTGATCTTGAATCCGCCGTCCTGCGGGAGGCGCTTCTCGGCGATGTTGAGGTTCGACAGAATTTTAATGCGGCTGACGATAGCCGCCTGGAAGCGGCGAATCTCCGGCGGCACGTTAGTGGTGTGCAGCACGCCATCGATGCGGTAGCGAATTTTCAAGTCATTTTCGTACGGCTCAATGTGCACGTCGCTGGCCCGCTCGCGAATGGCCTCCAGCAGAATCTCGTTCACCAGCTTGACGACGGTAGCTTCCTGGGCCTGCTCGATCAGGTCGGCGTTGTCGGCGTCAGCTTCGCGGATGACCTCTACCTCGGATTCGCCGAGCATGGCCTCCACCGTCTGACCGCCCACGCCGAAATGCTGCTTGATGACGCGCGAAATTTCGTCGCTCGTGGCCAGCACCGTTTCGATCTTGGCGCCCATAAGCATGCGAAGCTCGTCGAACGCGTAGACGTTGAACGGGTTGTTCGTCGCGACGCGAATCACGCCGTTGTTGCGGTCGATGGGGATGACGCGGTCGCGGTGAACGACTTTCGAGGGGGTCTGGCGAAGGAGATCGGAATCGATTTTGACTTCGGACAGGTTGACCAACGGAATGGAAAGCTGCTCGCTATAGACCGCGAGGTAGTCGCGTTCCTCGATCATCCCCAGCCGGACGAGACAATGCTCGATCCGCTCCGAGGGCTGTTTGACCGCCTTGGCTTGCTTGAGATCGGCCGGCGAGACGATTTTCCGCTGCTGTAAAACTTCTCCGATGCTCACCGGTTCGCGTGTCTCCTTTCCGTTATTCTAGGACTGATGAATTAGGTAAAAACCGTTAAATTCCTTTCTTCTTCCGGATAGCGTCCATTCCTGCGCGTACGCCTTCCGAGCCGGTTTGGTTACTCCCTTATACCGTTAATCGGCAATTCGGTCTCAAATCGTCTAAAGCCATGCCGCTTAACAGCTTGCGACGAATCGGTTCTAGGCTGACGTGTGAGCCAGGGCGCTTCCGAGGAGCGTCAGAGCGACGTTGTAGGCGGCATGACAGCCGGCGGCAAGGGCGTAGCCGCGATACCAGAAAATGGCCGCCAGGTATGCCCCGGCCCCTGTTCGAAAGACGAAACGGACGGCGTCGAATGCATCGGCGCCGAAAGGTCGATGATGGTGGGCGGCGAAAAGCAACGATGATATGGCGATCGCCACAATGACGACGTTCTTCCGGTCGTAGTGGAGCAAATCGGCCCCAACCATCATGATCAGCGATATCATAATCAGCCGAAAAACCAGCTCTTCGTAGACTCCCGCACCGATACCCAGCGCCACGCGGTCCAGGATGGGCGTCCCACTATTCCCAACGGCCAGCGGAACCGTCCAAATCATCAGAAGCAAAGGCAACGCCAGCGCCAGCGATTCGGGATACATGGTCATTACGCGCTTCCAGTGAACATTCCATTTTTCGCCGGAGGCGGCGTGCGTGGCGATGAGGATCGCTATGACCGCCAGCGCCGGCGTCCAGATTCCCACCTGACCAAAGAGAGCAAAAAACCGCCACATGAGGTCGAACGCGATAACCCGGTCGGGACTGGACATCGACTTTTGATGGGTAAAGGAGGCAAATTCGTAGAAAAGAATCAGCGGAAGAAGAAAAATCAGCATGTCGAGCGGCCGCGCAAGCGTTTTCCGCTCACTGGCAACTCCTCGTTTTGGAGTCCGTCCCATAGTACGCTATCGACCGGCCGAAAAAAAATTCTTCAGGGAGCAGCGATACCCATCCCATCGCCACAAGTCAGACGCTACTGCGACGCCTAAGGTGCCAAATATACCGGGGAGCTCGCAAGTTGTCGGCGGTGCCTCGCCATTTTCCACCTGTCCGCGAAATCTCCTTACATACACGCCCAACGCTCACCGACGGTCCAATCCTTCCCTGCCGCTACGCTGTTTCCACGCCGCCCCGCAAAAAAGGAGAACAAACCTAACTTCGACGCCCTGGCTCCCTTCGACGATGACCTGATGGACAAATCTGCCGCAAAACTCCATGCTAGGACCTGGCTCCAGGCTCTCTCGACTAACATACTGGAAGCACGAGGATTTCATGGCTGTATTGGTCACATGCACCGCGATCGCGAAGCATTACGGCACGCGCGAGCTTTTCAACGGACTGTCGATCAGCTTCGCCGACGGGGAGCACGTCGGCTTTCTGGGACCCAATGGGTCTGGCAAGACGACTTTTCTCAAACTCCTGGCCGGCCTCGAAAAGCCCGACAGTGGAGAAGTCACCCGGCGCCGCCAATCGCGAATCGGCTTACTTCCGCAGGAGGACCGCTTCACCGAAGGTTCCACGATCGAGTCCGTACTGCTCGACGCGCTGGCCGATCACCACCTCGAAGATTACGAGCGCGACACGCAAGTGAAGATCACCCTCAGCAAGTTCGGCCTCGAAGACCCGCAGCGCAGCGTCGAGCAGCTCTCCGGCGGATGGCGCAAGAGGCTCGCTCTCGCCCGTGCGTTCGTCCAGGAGCCCGATCTGCTCCTCCTCGACGAGCCGACCAACCACCTCGACCTCGAAGGCATTCAGTGGCTCGAGCAAACACTCGTTGCCGTCCCCTTCGCGTTTGTGGCCGTCAGTCACGACCGCTACTTTCTCGAACGCATCACCACCCGCGTCGTCGAGCTCAACCCGGTCTACCCCGAAGGCTACTTCAGCGTCATGGGCAGCTACAGCCTCTTCCTGGAAAAACGCGCAGAGTACTTCGAAGCCCGCCAAGCCCAGGAACTCACCCTCGCCAACATCGTCCGCCGTGAGGTCGCCTTCCTGCAATCGAACTCCAAGGCCCAGCGCACCAAGTCCAAGGACCGCATCGACGAGGCCTACCGACTCAAGGACCAGTTGCGCGATCTGCAAAACCGGAACGCGAAGAGCGCCGCCGTAGACATCGACTTCGAGGGCACCGGCCGCAAATCAAAAAAGCTGCTCGTTGCCAAAGGCCTCGCAAAATCCCTCGGCGGCAGGCTGCTATTCAAGGACGTCTCCCTCATGCTCTCGCCGGGCATGCGTTTGGGAATTCTCGGCGCTAACGGCAGCGGCAAGACCACGCTCATCCGCGTCCTCACCGGCGCTCTGCCGCCCGACGAAGGCACAGTTGAATTCGCTGATGGTTTGCGCGTCGTCGTGTTCGACCAGAAGCGCGAGGAGCTGCCAAAGAATGTCACCTTGCGACAGGCTCTTGCCGGCTCGCATGACCGTGTCGAATTCGGCGGGCGAACGGTGCACATTACTGCGTGGGCCAAGCGTTTCTTGTTCTCCATCGATCAACTCGACATGCCTGTTGGCGACCTCTCCGGCGGCGAGCAGGCCCGAATACTGATCGCCCGCCTCATGCTGCGACCAGCCGACTTGCTGGTCCTCGACGAGCCCACCAACGACCTGGACATCACCTCGCTTGATGTGCTCGAAGAAAGCCTCATCGAGTTCGAAGGAGCTGTGGTGCTGGTCACGCACGACCGGTTCATGCTCGACCGGGTGTGCACCGAAATCCTCGGCCTCGATGGCGAAGGCCGAGTCGGCCGCTACGGCGATTCCGCCCAGTGGCAGGCCGGTCAAGCGCAACGCGGCGGGACCAAGTCGGACGGAGCCGCGAAGCGAAAGAGCGATCCGTCAAAGAAGGACGCTACGCCCAGCAAACTGACCGCCAGCGAGCAGAAAGAACTACGCGACATGGAAGGGGCCATTCAGGAGGCCGACGAGAAGGTTGCGGCCCTTCGGAAGGCCGCGGAGGACCCTGATTATGCCGGCGACCACGTCGAGGCGCAAAAACGCTGGAATGAGTTGGAAGCGGCCAAGGGAGCCGTCGAAAAACTTTATGCCCGCTGGGAGGAGCTCGAGGGGCTGCGCGCACAATCGGAAAAGAAAAGCGCGGAGCGTCGCCGATGACCTTCCGATCGTTAGTCCTTTTCGGATTTTTCCAGTTTGACCTCGTACTTGTTCTTGGGGCCTTCAACGGAAACCCCGCTGCTGCTTTTTCGTGCGCAGGCGGTAACACAAAGGCCCAGTGCAACCATCGACAACATCACCCAACGGGAAATCTTCATGTTCATGCCTTCCATTCGCGGGGAGGCCAAATGTCGGCTCGCGCCGTTATCAACGGCGTCCAGCCCCTGGGTCTCCACCCCGTTCGGCGACGCAGTAATTGAGTCATCGACCGCTTGCGACGTAATCCTTGATCTGGAGTTACCGGCTTGGCCGGCAATAGACCCAAAATTTATTGATCGTCGCCAACGAAGCCGTCACCAGGTCCATAC
>JBKJYI010000168.1:0-2859 GCA_046715855.1 Phycisphaerae bacterium | reverse complement strand
GCAAAACTGGTTTGCCCGGTTTGTGCGGACTAGAATAAACGCCCGGGTGCTGGGGTAGGCATGCGGGCTTCCTGCGAACCAAATCCAATTTGAGGAAAAAAGATGGCATTAAGAATGGCTGGTTTGTTATTTGCTCTTGGTGGCGTGCTGATCGCCGCAGATTCCGCCCGCGCTGATGTGATCGTGACCCTGGAGGCCTTTGGCACCGACGGCCAGCCCATCACCGGGCCGGTGGCGGCGGGCACCGACGTGACCGTGGACATCCTTCTCTCAGCCGACGCCGACGACCCCGTGGAGGATGTGCGGCTCATTCAGTTTGATTTCGACGCCACCGATGCGGGCATCGAACTGGTTTCGTTTACATGGACCGTGGACGCGAACGGCTACTCGTTCCAGGACCCGGATCTGCCTCTAACCAACGTTACCGCTGTTCATGTTAATAGCGCTCCTGGACTGCTGACGCTTACAACCGAGCCGATAAAGGTCGCCAGCGTGGACATCGCGATCAATGGCTCGGCGACGCTGGATGCCGTGAATCCCGCCAATACGGACTCGAATTACGGTGCCGACGTACGCGCCGGATTCGGCCTGGACGAACCCGCCAGGCAATTTACTTTTGCGGCTGGAAACCTCCGGGGTGGTTCTCTGGAATTTTCCGTAAGCGGTGGCGGTACTCCTCCTGGTGGTGGCGGAGGCGGCGGCGGTTCGCCGACCGCGGATTACGATGGGGATGGAGTGGCCGACGTAGACGATGCATTCCCCGTTGACCCCGACGAGACGACGGACACAAACGGCGATGGTGTGGGCAACAACGCAGACCCTGACGATGACGGTGACGGAGTCGTGGACGAAGAGGATGATCTGCCTGTCAACCCGGATGAAACCACCGACTCCAATGGTGACGGCGAGGGTGACAACGCCGACCCGGACGACGATGGTGACAACGTGGCCGACGACGGTGATGCGTTTCCTGATGATCCGGGTGAGGCCATGGATAGCGATGACGACGGGACCGGAAATATTGCCGACACTGACGACGATAATGATGGCGTCGCGGACAATGATGATTCGTCGCCGCTCGACCCGGGCGAGGGGGGGGAGGACGATGGCGATGGTGCCGCTACCGGCTCGCAGCCGCGAATGTGCGGTGCGGGCATGCTGGGTTCGTCGATACTCATGCTCATGGGTCTGGGCTTGATGTCACACCGGCCACGGCGCGGATATTGATGGCCTTATGAGGAAATCGCTTGGCGGAAAGGCTGCAACCAACAACGCTCTTTTGCCTTAAGTGCGATTACAATTCAACAGGACTGAGCGAGCAGCGCTGCCCGGAATGTAGCGAAACGAATGATGTCGCCCAAATCGTCGAGATTGCAGCCACGGCGCCGAAACCCATCAGCATCGCTGCTGCAATATTTCACTTGTCTTGGCCCCCCACGGTGTTCTTACTACTCGCAACACTCTTTGCTTTCATAGACTGGGAATGGGCCATCATCACATTGATGATTTTCTTCATTGTGTATTCGGTAGTGAACAGTGGAGAGATGGGTTTACGCATTGCCGCATCCTTGAGCATTGGCAAAGGCGCTAGTCCATACAGCCGCGGCCCCACATTTAGACTCTACTTCACAGCGTGCGCTTTACTGCTTATACAGTGGGCGCTCGTCTTGGGCGGGACAGCCATCATCTGGGCAATGGTAAACTGAAAGCAGGTTCCGGAGGTCGTGCCTTATAGTCCTCTCGCGAGCATGGATATGAAACGAATGCTGATCACCGCCGGTCCGACCCACGAGGACATCGACGCCGTGCGCTACATCGCCAATCGATCCAGCGGGCTTATGGGAGTTGCCATTGCGGAGGCGGCGCGGGATTCCGGGTGGGACGTGACGTTGCTATTGGGGCCTGTCAGCGCTCAAGCCCCGTCGGGGGTCCGCGTTGAGCGATTTACCTCGACCGACGATCTTGCTCGACTTCTCGACGTTCACTTCGCATCATGTGATGTACTGGTCATGGCGGCGGCCGTATCGGATTATCGACCTGCGAACCCTGAGCCGAGCAAACTGTCCCGAAAATCCGAACTTCTCAAGTTGGAACTCGTCGCTACGCCTGACTTGGTTCATTTATGTGCACAAAAACGGCGAAGTCATCAGCGCATTGTCGGATTCGCCCTGGAAGAGCCGGCATTGCTCGATGCGCGGGCAGTGCAAAAGCTTCAGAGCAAAAAACTCGACGCGATGGTGGCCAACCCATTGGATACGATGGGATCAGATATAATCGCAGCGAAAATCTTTACGCCCAATGGAAGAATTCATCTGCCCGATCCATCGGGAGCAATCGATAAATTGACGTTCGCCCGCTGGCTCGTCCATTGGATTAAGGAAGAGCTTTTCTCGTAATGAGAAGAGTATCGGAGTGAAGAACTAATAAACCATTCTTGCTGACCGCCTCCTTACGGTCGCGGCTCTGTCTTATTGCAAATCGAAATAGCTATTGTCGTCGGACTGGCCGAACCATCCGATATTGTGGCGTTCAGGATCGCCTTCGTAGATGCCGCTGGAATGCGAGAAGGTGCGGCGCTCTGAACTCACATGGCCATCGCACCACGCGATATTGGTCTGATGCGCGTGGCGGAAGTGGATCGACGGGTCTGCTCGAGTCTGAAATTGTGGATGGAACCGCGGTTCGGCAAAGCTATATTCGATCAGCGACCCATCCACGAAAGCGGCGTCGGCGAACATGAGCGTGTCGGCGGGCCGCTTGACTTGGTGCACGCGGGCGCCCGACAGAGTCGCTGTTTTGGAATCGTCGGCGACCTGCACGCCAAGGTAGGCGTGGTTGTAGCCGTACCCGCCGTTACCC
>JBKJYI010000167.1:0-3010 GCA_046715855.1 Phycisphaerae bacterium | reverse complement strand
GCCTATCCATGCGATAGGGAGTCCCTCCCAGAAGAATTGCAGTTCGCGTGCCAGCTTCCTTCTGAACCGGCTTACACCTGCTACGAGACGGACTCATGGCCAATCGGTGCCTGGCGGTTCGACATGGACGGCGACGGTGACATCGACCTGGCGGACTTCGCTCATATGCAGAACGAGGAGTGGATTCCTTAAAAGGCGTCTTGGAGACAACGAAATGGCATGGCGACCCACACGATTTCTACTGGAAGGCGAACTCGATAACACCAACCTCGGCAAGGTTTCAGGTTGGATGTTGTTCGCAGGCCTGAAGCCAAAGGTAACCTTCGACCTGGAAGGAAACTTTCATCGCGATATTCGCGGTGCGACAATTCGCTTTCGCGGTGATGGTCATGAAGGCGATCAGGAAGCCGCTGGCTACATGAAGGGCTTCAACATTCGGCAGACCGGCAAGGTTGGCGACATCACCGCAGGCCGCCCACCCCGCGACTACACCTCGTACCCCTACATCGAATGGTACGGGAACGAAAACGGCCGGGTGGTCATCGAGCTTGATTCAGACCAAATCGAAGTGGTTGGAACGCCCATCCCCATTTGCGAATCCGATCCGATTTCTCGCAACGAGCAAGCTGCCAACATGGCTGGATTTCTGGCCGGGCTCGCCGATGAGTTGCAAGTGCCGGCTTTTGTCGTGGGCGGAGATCGACCGATTGTTTCCGACCCGACCTTTACCCATTGGGTGGTAGCGGATGGGCAGATTGTCGGGGAAGCCCATTCCGTCGAGCCATGTGGGGATGAGCGACGCTTCGCTTTTGTTCGCCTTTTCGCGGCTCCGGAAGCAGCCGAATTCGGGTACATCGAAGCCGTTAACCTCCAACCAAAGCGGATCTAGGAATAGGCCATCGGAGGAGGGCCTGCCGGTCGCTGCTACCCTATTTATTGTGAACGCGTGATTTCTTTTGATGATGTCGTATACGATTGCCAGAAGCACGAATGATTTGCTCGGTCCCAGCATGAGCCTGCGGTTGCAGGCACGCAGTACTGCGAGTGCGCGTTCGACCTGAACGCTGACGGCCATGTCGACTTGCTGGACTTTGCTGGTCTACAAATTCGCATGGCCCACTATGGAGTCTCTGCTGTGCCGAAGGAACGATCCAAAAAGCCGCGAACCACACGCTTCACTGAAGACATGACCCACATGGTAGAGTTCAGCCGACCGAAGAATACGGTTGAAAAGAAGGCGAAGGGGAAGAAAAACAAGAAGAAGGGCTAGGCGGAGTCGGCCGATTGTTTCAGACCCGGCCTTTACCCATTGGGTTGTAGCGGAGGGGCAGACTGCCGGGGAAGCCCATTCGGTTGAGTCATGCGGGGATGAGCGGTGCTTCGCGTACGTCCGGCTTTTCAACGCGCCGTCGTGCGCCTTAAAGTCAATATGGCGGATGTCCGCTTCAATGATTGTCCAGTCCTTGACATGCTTGACACCCGTCGCCTTGTTCTTCCGGAGCGTTTCGCACGCGCGGCCGTGTACATCAACGGCGGTGGTCTTGCTGAATCCAGCTTGTGCCGCAGCAAGCGCCAGACCGCCCGCGCCCACACAGAGTTCGAGCGCGCTCAATCGTGCGGTTTGGAAAGGCATCATGGTGTTAGCATTGTAAGGCGCGCTGACGGATCGGACAACGAAGCTGGTTTCCCGACACGACAGACGTCGTTTCCGGCAAGTTTGCCGATGCGTAGTCCGTGGTCCCGTTCGCCCTCATTGTCGTCGTCGTCGCGGTCTTTGCATCAAATGCGGGTACGATCTGACCGGCAACACGACCGGGATTTGCCCGGAGTGTGGGTCACCGGCACAATCTTTCACACCATGCCCATAACACGCGGTCAAGGAAATCCTGACTGGACACGTGAGGAGACTATCCTCGCAAGAGGGCAACCAGACGGGGAATTCGCTTATAAGTCCTATTTTTGAAGGTGGGCACAACCTCCGAGGCGGTCCTACCGCCTTTTTCACCCTATACAACATGAGGGGCGCGCGCAAAATTATCCCATCAGGGACTATTGAAGAGATTCTGGAATTCGGCGAGGTCGAGGAGGTCTACGTCGGAGTCGGCGTCGAAGTCGGCGAAGCGGCAGCCGGGGCCGGCGTCGTTGTCGGGGCCACCGTTAATGCCGAGACGCTCGTTAGTTATGCACTCGTGCAAGAAATACAAGTCAGACACCGTGATGGCCGCGTCGCTGTCGAAGTCGCCGCTGCGGTCCTCCGGAGTTACCCCGTAACGGATGTAGTCCCACGCGTTCTCAACTGGCGAATTCCAAGAGTCCCCCTGCCAAACGATTTCAGCATCATAAGCCAGAAAGGGACCTTCGGGAACACCTTCATCGATCAGGTAGCCGTCGATGTAGAACGCGAACCGATCCGGATAGAGTTCGATCCGATATGTGTGGGGAACCCTCGGTTCGACGTCGATGTACCAGTTTGGAAGGTCGACGTCTCTGAGAAATTTGACCAAGTCAACAGCGACCGTCATGTGGTAGAGCACACCGGCGTTGTTACCCAAGGCCAATACGATGGGTACACCGTAGGGGATCCCTGACCTGTCCCCGTCGGTCATAACGCGGAACTCCGTGAAGAAATTTGCGAAGCCGTGATAAGGGACCAGCGAACGACTATAAGCCTCTCGACCTCCCCCTGGCGGGGAGCATCCCTGCAAGTCGAGTTGCTGGTAGTACCAGCCTTGATCGTTCCAGGTCGTGACGTGACAATATCTGAGAGCAAGGTCCCATCCCTCACCTTCGGAATGGGAAAAGAACTCAGAGAAGAAAACTTGGGCGAACACGGATGACGTTAGCGCCAAGCACACGGCCCAAGTTATTGCGAACGCTCTCGGCTTTTTTTTTCTTGCACCCCTCACAACCGAGATTATAGTACAGCCGCGTTTTTTTTTCTACAGGTTAAGCAGCGAAAGTTATATTAGATTGAGGGGTTTGTTTATGATATGCACTAATTACTAAATCC
>JBKJYI010000166.1:0-4260 GCA_046715855.1 Phycisphaerae bacterium | reverse complement strand
GCCACCATCGATCAGCCGCGCCCCGTGGACAGCAAGACCCGCACCTACCCCCTCAAGCGCGTCAGCGCCACCGACATGGAGCAGATGCTTCGGGAGACGCTGCGCCTCGATGAAGCTGGCGCCCGTCCTCGAACCGGCGCACGCAGCCAGGCCGCTCCCGGCGGCGGACCGGCCGGCCCGACCACCAGCCCCGGCGGCGCGCTGCCCGAAACGATCCTGCAGGAAACATTCACCGGCAACCTGCTCGGCGTGGATCCGCAGGACATCACCCTCTTCTCCAGCGAGACGGCCAACACCATCATGGCCGTCGCCCCGACCGCCGCACTTGATTACATCGGAAAGCTCATCGAGCAATTCGAAAGCTCCGACATCCCCGAACGCCTCACCCACTTCTACCAGTTGCAGCACGCCTCCGCGTCGGACGTGGCCCAGCAGTTGGAGGACTACTTCGCGGCCAAAAATCCGCGAACATCGAGCAGCCGCTCCTCCTCACGCAAAGCAGCCGGCGAGGGCGCGGCCCCCAGCGCGGTCTCGCATGAGGGCGGCGGCCTCAACGCCCCCAGCTTCATCGCCTATGACCGCCTCAACCAGCTCACCGTCCACGGCACGCAGGAGCAGATCACTGAAGTCGAAGACGTGCTCACGCGGCTCGACGTCGCCAGCGAAGAGGACGCATGGCAGGACGTGGCACTCGCCCACGCCGACGCCAAGCTCGTCGCCGACACGCTCAGCGAAATGTTCGGCGGTGGCGGCGGCGCAGGCGGAGCCGCAACACCCGGACGACCCGGCCGCCCGGCAGGCGCAGATCGCGGCGGCAACGGCGCGAAGTTCATCGGGGAATCCGGCGGGCGCATGGTCTTCTTCAGTGCTTCGAAGGCCCGCCATCAGGAAATCCTCGCCACCATCGCCAAGATCGAAGAGAAGTCGCAGCAATCCTCCAAGCCCCGCGTGATCGAACTCAAAAACGCCACCCCCAGCCTGATCGCCGAAGCCATCGAGAAGGCCTACGACACGCGGCGCACCGGCGCGCAGGGATCGGCCCCCAAAGCCCCGCGATTCACCGTCACCGCCCACGACCCCTCGCGCCGCATCTTCGTGGTGGCCGACGATGACATGTTCGTGCAGATCAGCTCTCTCATCACCACACTCGATTCACCGATGCCCGGCGGCGGCTTCGGCGCCGAATTCCGCATTTATCCGCTCCAGTATGCCAACGCCCGCGCGGTCCACGGCCAGATGAGCAAGCTCATGACCGACTACATCCAGCGGCTCGGCCCCAACGCGAAAAACATGGAGGCCTTCAGCGTCCAGCCCGACGAAACCGCCAACGCCCTCGTCGTCCTGGGCACGCCCTCCGTCTTCGGTTTCATCGAGGAAAATCTCCGCAAGATCGACGTCCCCGGCGCGAAGCAATCGCAGCCCGACGCCCACGTGGTCGAACTCCGCAACGCGGACCCCGACAGCGTGGCTCGCGCACTCAACGAAATCTTCGTGCGCAACGCGGTGAAGTCTCCCGACGGCGACTCGCCCATTACGATCTCCGCCGTCGCCGGCTCCAAGGCCATCATGATCCGCGCCAACGCCGTCGAATTCGCCCGCATCCAAACCGCGATCAACGAGCTCGACACCGAGCAGGCGACCTCCAGCGGCGAAGTCCGCGTCGTTTCCATCCAGTTCGGCGACGCCTCGGAAATCAAAACCGCCCTGGAGGCCTATCTCATGAAACCCGCCGGCAGCGGCGCTCGCAGCACCCAGTTGGTCGGCGACGTGCGACTTGCTGTCATGCCGCAGACCAATGCCATCATGATCAGCGGCGAGAAAGAAACGCTTGACCGCCTGGAAGGCATCGCCCGAGGCATGGACATCGCCGGCGAAAAAGGCAGCGTCCCGCAGATCATCCCCCTCAAGTTCGCCAGCGCCTCGCTCGTCCTCCCCGCGCTAAAAGAAATGTTCAGCGACGCGAAATTCGGCGGAGGCCGTAAGGGCTACACCGCGCCCGTCATCGTGGCCGACGAAGCCGCCAACGCCCTCATTATCCGCGCCGCCCCCCAGGAGCTCGCGTCCATTCAGGGCATCGTGACCCAGCTGGACACCGAGGACAAGGTGGACAAGTCGGGACCGCGCATCGTGCAGGTCGCCGCGGGGGTAAACGTCGAAGACCTCGCTGAACAGGCCGAGGAAATCGTCAATGAAACGGCCAAAGCCCGTTTGGGAAATACCAAAGGGGCTCACGTGCCTTCGATCATCGCGATACCCAATGTGCGAACCAATTCGATCACTCTCGCAGGCAGTTCCATGCTCTACGATGATGCCGAGGTGTACATCAAGGCACAGGAAAAACTAGGTCCCGCTGGTGGGAAAGGAACCGCCGTGATCTCGCCCAAAAATATTGCCACCGAGGATTTGCAGCGGCTGATCGATCAGCTAACGCAGAAGCAATCGAGCGGGGGCAATCGACGCGGCTCATCCGGCGGAAGCGCCCCGCGGGCGCCAAGAGGCAACAAGTGAAGCTTAGCCACCCAAGTTGGGACCAATAAGACTGCAAGAGTCCAATAGCGGGCAGGGTTCCGGATGAATGCGCAATGAAATGGTGCGACCTTTTTCGTTGCGGATATCAAGGTCGCAAGTTATGGTATTCCCTAGGTCGTAGACCTTTAGCGTCAAGGGTCAATCGAACAGCGGTCACACAAGGCGTTAGGTTATGTACACATATCCAAGTCGGATCGGAAAAAGTCTGCCAGTCCTGGCACTATTGTTTTGCACGATAGCGGGCCTTTCGGCTCTCTGGCCGGCGGTCTCGTCCGCGCAGGACCGGCCTCAGCCGCGCCGCCAGCCGCCGCCCGTGACGCGCTCGCAGCCGCGTCCCGATCAGCCGCAGGAAGTGCCACAAGATGACACCGATCCGCCCCTTCCCCCGCGCCAGTTGCCGAACCAGCCCGCGCGGAATCAGCCGGCTCAACCCGTCGATCCCGTCACCGATTTGCTTCGCCGCATCGACCCCGACGTGGTAGCGCGCCTTGCCGGCGCCGATGTCACCGTGGAAATCGTGGGCGGGCAGATCATCTTGCATGGCCCCGAAGAAGCAGTGAAAACTCTCGAAGCACTCATCCGTGGTCTCGACGTCGAAGCCGCCGCCGGCGTGCAAAAGGTCACCGAAGTCATCACCGTCAGCGAGCGCGACGCCCAGGAAATCGCCCGCAGCTTGCAACCGTCCTTGCGGGCCGCCTTGCAAAAGCCGAATCAGACTCAAGAGCAACAGGTCACCATCACTGCGCTGGCATCCAACATATTGCTCGTATCGGCTCTCGAAGAGGATATTGACTTCGTGATCGATACCATCCGTAAAGTCGATGAGATCCCCGATCCTCTGGGCAAGATCGAACTCATGCGGTTTCAAGTGAAATTCCGCAAGGCCAGTGACGTCGCCCGCGAAGTGGAGCGCATCATCACGCAGATTAACACCGCCCGCGGAGCCACCAAGGAAAAGAGCAAACTCCAGTTCATCCCCAACAACGCCAATAACACCATCACCGTCACCGCTCGAGAATCGGAACGCGAAAAAATCCAGGCATTTATCGATCAGATCGACGTCGAGCCCGTCCCCGGCTTCGGCGAAATGAAGCTCACCGTTTTCCCTCTCATTCACTCCAAGGCCAGCGAACTCGCCGACGTCATCGAAGACCTGCTCAAGTCCCCCCCCGGCGGAAGCGGAACGGCAGGCGCAGGCGGCAGCCGCGAAGCCGTCGAAGAAACACTGTTCCGATTGATCATCAGCCGCGCCACCCCCGACGGCCAGATCACCGACCTGCCTCCCATCGACTTGCAGAAAACAATCAAGATCACCTCCGACGACGGCACTAACAGCCTGATCGTTTCCACCGCCGAGGAAAACGTGATCCCCATGGCCGAGCTCATACGCCTTCTCGACGGCGTGCCGCTCGGCGCCGGAGTCGGCGTGCGCCTCTTCCCGCTGCGCTTCGCCGCCGCCGAGTCGCTCGCCACCACGCTCACCACCATGTTCGATGAAGGCAAGGAGCTCACCGCCGACCCCGACGGCAGCGGTGAGGACGCCGTCCCCGCCGAGCCGCGCGGCAAGGCGCTCGTCTACGATGTCAGCATCGTCGCCGACGTCCGCACCAACACCCTGGTGGTCTCGGGACGACCCGAGCAGCTCTCGCTCGTCGAAGAAGTCGTCGACCAGCTCGACAAGCCCGCCACCGCGCTGAAGTTTCCATTGCGCCTCATCCCGCTGGAGTTCTC
>JBKJYI010000165.1:0-3835 GCA_046715855.1 Phycisphaerae bacterium | reverse complement strand
GTTATTGATTGTGTACGGGCGGAAAGTCCGCCCCGGAGGTTGTGCGCATGTGCAAAAACAAGCGACCGGGACCGAGATTCTGAGACCGGAGACAAGAATTGGAAACTAGAAGATCAGGTACTAGGGTACGGGACTGGGACGGGGAGTGTTTCCAGCGCTATAGGACGGGCCAAGAGAAGCGCCGATCGGCTAAATATCACCAGGAATACCGCCCAAGGCAGCCCTTTTCCTTGCGTTTGATCGCGTTTTGGCCTAAGATTGGGGTATCACTGAAATTGTGTCGGAGCGAGAGACGGGCCGGAAGCCAAAGCGACTTTTGCGCGAAGCGCATGCACCAATATGCATCTTCGCATCCGCACCGCTGCTGGAACTAACCACTGGTAAGCCATCTTTGGGCAAACTGCTCGGTTGGAAACCAAATGAATAGCACTGAATGTCTTGTGATTCAGTTCCCACGAGCGACGCTAACTCACCTCGCTGTTAGCCATTCCGTCGCGGTGTGAGGGATCACCGTAGGTGTGGTTCGTCGATTTCGAACAGGATGGGGGTATGACCAAGCAACAATCGCTCAGGTTCATTGGTAGGCTTGTCGCCGCTTTGGCGGGACTTTCGGCTACCGCCGGCGCGCAGACCTGGGACGGCGGTTCCGTCTTCAACAACAACTGGAGCAGCTCGGCCAACTGGAACCCGAACGTGGTTCCCGATAATACCGGCACAGCGAACATCAACATGTCGGGCACCACGCGGCTGACGCCGAATATTGACGTTCCCTGGCGCATTTTTACCCTCAACTTCGATGTCCTTGCCGGTCCGTTCGTGATCGGGGGCAGCGCACTGACCATCCGGGGCGGGATGTTCACCGCCGACCCGGACGTCCAGACATTCAACAACAACATTGTCGTGGAAGGCTCGCAGGTCTGGATCGCTTCCGGGGGACCGCTGGTGTTCAATGGGAATATCCAGGCGACCTTCACGGACACGCTTACGATCAGCGGGGGGAACAACACGACCTTCAACGGGGTACTGAGCAACGGAACCGGCGCCTTGTCGCTCGCGAAGGACGGTGGCGGCACCACCATGACGTTGAAGGGCGCCACCGCCAACACTCATCTCGCTACAAGGGTCAATGGCGGAATTCTCGTGCTGCAAAAAAACGCCCCAGGAATCGTTGCGGCGCCGGGAAACGTGACCGTCGGCGATGGGGCGGGTCTGGACAGGCTGCGGATCCTGCAGTCTGAGCAGCTCAGCAACACGGGCAGTCTGAGCATCGCAAACTCAGGCGTGTTTGAGCTGGCCACTTTCACCGAAACGATCGGCGACCTGTTCATGACCGGTGGCCAGATCACCAGCACCGGCGGGACGCTCGTGCTCAACGGGGTTGTGGCGACCAGTGCGTCGGCCACGACGGCGACGATCGCTGCGCCTCTGGGCATGGGGGGCTTGACGCGGACTTTCAGCGTTGCGAATGGCGCGGCCAGCACCGATCTACTGATCTCCGGCGTAATGACGGGGACCGCCGGTTTCACTAAGGCCGACGCCGGCACGCTCGAGCTAAGCACGAACAACGGTTTCCTCGGCAACGTGTCTGTCCTCGGCGGCACGCTGCGCATTAGCGCCGACGACAGCCTGGGGAGCGGCGCGAACGACGTCTTTCTCAATAACGGCGGCACGCTGAACGTCACTGGCAGCTTCGACACCGGGCGCCAGTTCACGCTCGGCAGCGGCGGTGGGAATATCAACGTTTCCTCGAACAATACCCTCACGATGTTTTCCCCACTCCCGGCCGACGTGAACGCCCTGACGAGCAGCGGCGGCGGCACGCTCGTGTTCATGGCCCCCAGTTCGCGGACAGGCCCCACGAGCATTCAGAACGGCGCCATCCGAATCATGCACGAGGCCGCGTTGGGCACCGGCCCGTTCAGCTTCGCTTCGGGCGGCACGCTCGAATTGTCGGACATCGACTACACGCTTCCGCTGACACTCCCGGATGAGGGGAGGTTGCGCGGCAAAGGAAATGCGATCTGCAGCGGCGTTGTTACCGTCGCCAGCTCCGCGCAGGTGACGCTGCTCGGCGCGAGCACTACCCTGGATTCGCTGACGATGCTCAACTACACCGGCGGGAGCGGAAGCACGACGCACACCGGCAACGTGGTGAAACTTCCCGTGGCCCTTAGTTATGTCGGGGACTGGGTGGTGGGCAGCATTCTTCTCGTACAGCACCCAGACGCCCTGGGAACAGGAGTTTCCGATGTCACCGTGAACAACGGCGGCACGCTTCAGCTCGAAGGTGTGAACCTCAGCCGAAACCTCGCGCTCAGCGACTTCGGTTCGCTGAAGGGCGTCGGCAGCGCCATCTGCAGCGGTACGGTCATAGCCGCTGACTCGGCTTCGAGCATATTCCTGACCACCGGCGACAGCGCTTCCGATTCGCTGACCGTCAACAGCTACCTGGGAGGCAGCGGCAGTACGACGCGCGTCACAACCAGCAGAGAAGTGATACTTGCCGCGGCCGGGAATTACACGGGCGAATGGCAGGTGGATAAAGGCACGCTCCGTGTGAGCCACGCGAACGCGCTGGGAACGGGCGCTTCTCCGGTCAAGGTCAAATACACTGGTGCGCTCCAGATCGACAACGTCGCCATTGGCCGCGGCGTCACGTTAGCTAGCGGCGCCACTCTGCGGGGCACGGGGGCCGTCGGAGGACCGGTGCAGAATCGCGGCTTGCTATCGCCGGGCACCTCGGCGGGCATGCTGACCGTACAGGGTGGATACGAGCAGATCTTCACCGGATCGCTCAACATTGAGATCGGTGGGACGACGGCGGGCACGCAATACGACCGACTGGCCGTCACCGGTGCGGCGACGCTGGACGGAAAGCTGAACGTCACGATGATCAACGGCTTTACTCCCGGGGCCGGAGATACCTTCGACATTCTCACCGCAGGTTCGCTCGCTCCCGACACGTCGAGATTCGAGAGCGTGAATTTGCCGTCGTTTCCGAATCTCAAGGAATTTCGAATCGATTATCTGCCGGCGGCGGTTCGCCTGACCTTCATCGATTGCGGACCCGGTGACAACGATGGCGACGGAGTTGGCAATTCCTGCGATAACTGCCTGAACGTCGTGAATCCCGATCGGGGTGACGGAGATTTGGATGACCTGGGCGACGCCTGCGATCTGTGCACGGACAGCGATGGCGACGGCTTCGGCGACCCCGGGTTCCCCGCGAATACGTGCCCGACGGACAATTGCGCGCGCATAGTCAATCCTGACCAGGCCGACGCGGACTCGAATGGCGTGGGTGATGGCTGTGATTGCGACGGATTCAAAGTCAACGCCTTGGACTCCGCTAAGAGTGACGAATTCGGCATCAGCTCGTCCATCGACCGCGATACGATCGTGATCGGCGCCGAAGGCAACGACGAACCATTAGACGATACGGGTTCTGCTTACGTGTTCGTTCGCTCGCCCGGCGGAGGGTGGACGCAGCAGCAGAAGCTCGTCGGAGCCGGCGCGACCTTTCGACACCGGTTTGCAAGTTCGGTTTCCGTCTCAAGAGACACGGTGGTCGCCGGCGCTCCAGGCGCCACCGACTTCGGCGCGAGCACGGGTGCGGTGTACGTTTATGTGCGTTCCGGAACAATTTGGAGTCAAGAGCAACGGTTGCTTCCCGCGGATCACCCAACGGGGGCTCGTTTCGGCGAATCGGTGGGCATCTCAGGCGATACGGTTGTCATCGGCGCGAATCGGGATCCTGTCGCGGGCGTCAATTCGGGTTCGGCTTACATCTTTTTTCGTGCCGGCACCACGTGGTCGCAGCAGGGCAAGCTGACCC
>JBKJYI010000164.1:0-5218 GCA_046715855.1 Phycisphaerae bacterium | reverse complement strand
ATCGAGGTTCGCTTGAAAAGCGGTTCGTGCGGTGATTACACGCTCACGGTTAGTGGGGACGTCCCCACTAGCGCAAACAACTGTGATCCCTAGTTTAAGAGGTAGCTATCGGCCAGCGCCAACTGGTTCAGCATTCAGGCCTTCGGGCATGGGTTTGCTGAAGCGGCATTTGGGGTACTTGCTGCAGCCGAGGAAGGGGCCGGTGCGGCCGGTGCGAATGAGCATAGGCTCGCCGCATTCGTCGCAGGGGACTTCGGTGAGGATCGGCTTGGGCTTGGCGGCGCTAGGCATTTCGATTTCGGCGCGTTTCTTGGCCTCGCCGCGCATGTTGGCGATGAAGGAGCACTTGGGATACTTGGTGCAACCGAAGTAGGGACCGAAGCGGCCATTCTTCAAGATCGCTTCGCCGCCGCATTCCGGGCAGGTGAGATGATCCTCGGGCCAGGTTTCGACGACCGGTTTGCCGGTGCGCGTCCAAGCGAAGCCGGCAGGCGGCGTACCCAGCGTGGCGGGGTCAACCTTGACCGCGCTGCGGGCGGCCTTGGCTTTCTTGCCGCCGGCTTTTCCTTTGGTTTCGACCGGAGCTTCGGGGATTGCGCCCTTTGCTTCCAGATCCTTCAGATGCTCGAGCTTATCCATGGGCATGGCGTTGCGGCAGCGCGGGAAGCCGGAACAACTGAGGAACGGGCCGCGGCGGCTCTTGCGAATGACCATGGCCCGGCCGCACTTTTCGCAGCGGGCGCCGGCGTCTTCGGGCTTGGGCTTTTCGACGTAGATGCCGGGCGGCATCTGGGCAGTGGCCTTGCACTTGGGATACGCGGTGCAGCCGAGGAACGCTTTGCCTTTGCCGAACTTGACGGCCATCGGCGCGCGGCATTCCGGGCATTGCTCGTGCACGTCTTCGGCTTTGATTTTGCGAAGCGCGTTTCCGTGCTCGTCGGAGGGGAGCGTGTTGGTGCACTCGGGGTAACCGCTGCAACCCAGGAACGGACCCATTCGGCTCTTGCGCAGGATCATCGGCTTGCCGCACAAGGCGCAAGGGGCTTCGGCCACGACTTCCTTGACGGGCGCGCCTTGGGAGTCGATGTTCATGCTGGTCTTGCAGTCGGGGTAACCCGAGCAGGCCAAGAAGCGGCCATTCTTACCTAAGCGGTAGACCATCGGCTTGCCGCATTCTTTGCAGGTGTATTCGCTGGGCTCGGAGCGGGCGCGTTCCATTCCCGTTTGGGCCTTGTCGAGTGCGGCCTTGAAGGGGTCGTAGAATTCGTGGAGCACGTGGACCCAGTCGAGGTGGGCTTCTTCGATTTTGTCGAGCTCCTCTTCCATGTAGGAGGTGAACTTGAGGTCCATGACGGTGGGGAAGTGCTCGATGAGTTTCTGGGTGACCATTTCGCCGCGGTCGGTCGGGTGGAGCTTGCGATCGAGCAGTTCGACGTACGCGCGGTCTTGAATGGTCTGGATGACGGCGGCGTAGGTGCTGGGGCGGCCGATGCCTTCGGATTCCATTTTCTTGACCAGTGCGGCCTCGGTGTATCGCGGCGGCGGACTGGTGTATTGCTGCTGCGGGTCGATTTGCAGCGGGGCGACCTGTTGGCCCTCGGCGAGTTCGGGGAGCAGAGCTTCGCCTTCTTCGGGGTCGCCCATGACGCGGATAAAGCCTTCGAATACAAGACGGCGGCCAGTCGCGCGGAAGGTGGCTTCGCCGGATTTGGTCGGCGCGGTGATCAATACGGTGGTGCTGTCCCATTGGGCCGGCGTCATCTGGCAGGCGACGAAGCGCCGCCAGATCAGGTCGTAGAGTTTATGCTGCTCGGCGGTGAGGCTGCCCTTCACTCGTTCAGGGACGATAGTCACGTCGGAGGGGCGGATGGCCTCGTGGGCCTCCTGGGCAGTTTTTGCCGAGCCGTAGACGTTTGGTTTTTCGGGCAGGTGGTCTTTGCTGAAGCGTTCGACGATCAAGTCGCGGACGGCGTTGACCGAGTCGCGGCTGAGATTGGTGGAGTCGGTACGCATGTAAGTGATGAGACCAACCGGACCGCCGCTGCCGTCGAGCTCAATACCTTCGTATAGCTGTTGGGCGATGCGCATGGTTCGCGATGGGCTAAACCCTAGTGCGCTCGATGCTGCTTGCTGTAGCGCG
Organism: Phycisphaerae bacterium; assembly: GCA_046715855.1. Classification (GTDB taxonomy): domain Bacteria; phylum Planctomycetota; class Phycisphaerae; order UBA1845; family UBA1845; genus CAZAMB01. The sequence continues at coordinate 3,078 of JBKJYI010000164.1, read as the reverse complement.
GCGGTGGTGAACGGAGCGTTGGGCCGGCTCGTGGTGCGGCGAGTTTGAATGTTGCTGACGGTAAATTTAGGCGCTTTGCCGGCACTGGTCTTGCCTTGAAGAACGATCGTCTTAAAGCCTTTTTCAGTGTATGGCTCAAAGGGAGTTTCGCGCCGATCGACTAGTTCAAAGCCTAGCTGTTGGGCAACCGAAAGAGCCGCGTCGGCGTTTGTCGGACTGAAATCTTCGCCGGCAATTTTTACCAATTGGGCGGCGAACGATCCGTGCTTGCCGAGCCAGGCGTTGCGGTCTTTGACCGAGCGGCCGCCTTTTTCTCCGTGGCTGTCGAGGAACTTTTCCCATGCGGCGCGGTGGGCGTCGGCTTTGACCAGGTCCGTGGCGAAGTAGCCGGAGATTTTCCACGATTCTTCGGGGATGAAGGCGCGGATTTCGTTCTCCCGATCGACGATGAGTCGTACGGCCACTGACTGAACTCGACCGGCCGAAAGGCCCTTGCCTAACTTGGACTGGAGCAGCGGGCTGAGCTGATATCCGACAATGCGGTCGAGAACGCGGCGGGCCTGTTGGGCGTTCACCTTGTCCATATCCAGGTGGAGCGGCTTGTCGAAGGCGGCCTTAATCGCCGTTTTCGTAATTTCATTAAAGACAACGCGCTGCACCTCTTTTTCGTCGAGGTCGAGGGCGTGGCATAGATGCCAGGCGATGGCTTCACCTTCACGGTCCAAGTCGGTGGCAAGATAGACGGTATGGGACGAGCCGGCAGCTTTCTTGAGGGCGTTTACGGTTTTTCGGCGGTCGGCCAGGATCTCGTAGACCGGCTCGAAGTCGTTGGCAAAATCGACGCCGATGACGCTGACGGGGAGGTCGCGGACGTGGCCCATGCTGGCCATGACGGAGTAGTCGGAGCCCAAGTATCTATTAATAGTCTTGGCTTTCGCGGGTGACTCGACGATCACCAGGGACTTGCCGTTGGATTCAGTTTTTTTGGCTTTGGCCACTCGCACGCCTTTCGCCGGCGCTTCATGAAAGCCGGTTGGTTGTTACTATCGACCCGGAGGTCCGATTACTCTAACAGCGATTATAGAGGACCTGGTCGGCTGGACGGGGGGTGTTTAGCAGGGCGAAAAGCCGAAGTCAAATTGGGTAGCTACGAACCGCGATGCCAATATTGTCAGCAACGACCAACACCCGCCACTGTTACTTTAATAATACGTCGGATCATTGGCTTTGGAGTCAAGGTCTGATATGATCAAGTTGCTTCAGTGGCCGCCCAGGCGGTCACCCAAGGAGCCTTTTCGCGAGTTTGGCGTTAGGGGCACGTTGGCCTCTAAAGCGCGGACGACCGGATCGGCCTCGAAAGGGTTTTCGAAAATGGTTGCAAATAATGATTTCTCGCGCCCCATTCCTGGTGCGTTTAATTCGACGAAGTTTGTGCAGATCGGTCTGCCAGCGTCTTCGAGTTTGCGCGAACTGAAGTTCGCGGCTCGCGATGGCGGAACTGCTAGCCCTCACCCCAACCCTCTCCCAAGGGGAGAGGGGGACGGGGAGGCGGCGCGCCCGGCTCGGCAGGAGCCTCGCCCTCCCATGGAACGTCGCGAGCCGCTGCCCATGAGCATGGAGGAAGCGCGAAAGCGGGGCTGGGACGAGATCGACGTCGTGTTTGTGTCGGGTGATGCGTACATCGATCACCCGAGTTTTGCGACGGCGATTCTGGGGCGAGTGCTGGAGGCCTGCGGGTTCCGCGTGGGCATCATCGCTCAGCCGGACTGGCACTCTTGCGAGCCGTGGAAGACGTTTGGCCGGCCTCGACTCTTTTTTGCCATCTCCGCCGGCAACATGGACTCGATGATCAATCACTACACGGCGAACAAGAAGGTGCGCAACGACGACGCTTATTCGCCGGGGGGCCGGATCGGCTTGCGGCCCGACCGGGCGACGCTGGCCTACTGTCAGCGTGCGCGAGAGGCCTACAAGGGCGTGCCGATCATCGCGGGGGGCGTGGAAGCGAGCCTCCGTCGGCTGGCGCATTACGACTAATGGAGCGACACCGTGCGCCGATCGATTCTGCTCGATTCGAAAGCCGACCTCGTCGCATTCGGGATGGGCGAGTCGGTGATCGTGGAGATTGCTCGGCGACTCGATGCTGGGGAGACGATCCGCGACCTTCGCAATATGCGCGGCGTGGCGTATGCGCTGGGGGCGGCCGAGTCGCGGGAAATCAGGCACGCAGGCACGAAGGCACGAGGGCACGAAGAAGAGGCAACCAGGCAACAAGGCAACGAGGCAACGAGGGGCAACGAAGAAACGTCCAAAAGTCCAAACGTCCAAACGTCCAAACCGGGGAGTTCAAGCGATGACGTAGGACTCTCGGAAGCTATTTACCTGCCTTCTTACGACGAAGTTCGAGCGGACAAATTTGCATTCGCGGAGGCGACGCGGCTTATTCATATGGAGACGAACGCGTACAACGCGCGCACGCTGATTCAACTTCATGGAGACCAGGCCGTCGTTTGCAATCCGCCCCGGCTGCCGGAGTCGCAGGAGGCGATGGACTTCTTTTACGACCTGCCGTACGCGCGCAAGCCGCATCCGATTTACAAGGAGCCGATTCCGGCTTTCCAGGTGGTGAAGGATTCGGTGACGATCATGCGCGGGTGCTTTGGCGGCTGCACGTATTGCTCGATCACCACGCATCAGGGCCGAGTCATCCAGTCGCGCAGCAAGGATTCGATCGTTCGCGAAGTTGCGGCGATGGGGGCGGACAAGGAATTCAAGGGAGTGGTCAGCGATATCGGTGGGCCGACTGCGAACATGTACCAGATGCGCTGCGTGAAGCCGGAGGTTGAAGCCATCTGCCGGCGGCTCTCTTGCGTGCACCCAAAGATTTGTCCTTTGCTGGGGACGGACCACGGCCCGCTCATCGATGTGATGCGCGAGGCCCGCGAGCAGGAGGGCATCCGCAAGGTATTCGTGGCCAGCGGCGTGCGCATGGACCTGGCCCGGCTCTCGCCGGAATACATGCATGAGTTGACTACGCACCACGTTGGCGGGCACCTCAAGGTAGCGCAAGAGCACACC
>JBKJYI010000163.1:0-3082 GCA_046715855.1 Phycisphaerae bacterium | reverse complement strand
CCGCCATTCGCGCCAGTACCGGGGGGGGTGAGAACCACGGGGTGGTTGTGGGGGCACTTCATGCCCCCAGAGCGGCCAGGTGGTTGGTGTAACCCAGACCGATTCCGCGAAGGGTCAGGTCGGTGGTCCAAGTGTCAATGAAGTCGCAAAGTGGCATTAACAGTGCCGCGTCGCCACCTGTTGCTACAACTTGCGGCCAGCGGTTCAGGTGCGTGGCGTAACCTTCGACGATGCCCCGCACTGCGCCGGCCAGCCCGCGGCATACGCCGTTCTGGATGGCTTCCTGCGTATCGGTTCCGTAAGGTAGCTCGGGGATTGCCGGCTCGACTTTTGGAAGGGCGGCGGTGTGTTCGTGGAGTGCCTGAATTTGGGTCGCCACGCCGGGAAGGATTGACCCGCCGAGGAATGTTCCTTCGTCATCGACGAGATCTACGGTGACTGCCGTACCAAAGGACACGACCGTGCATCCGGATTGAATGCGGTCGTACGCGGCCGCAGCCTGACAGATGCGATCCGCGCCGACGGCCTTGGGGTCCTTGACGGCCACGTCGAGCGGCAGTGGAAGAGTCTCCCCGATCACCAACGGTTCGCGATCCTCGACCTCCAAGACGTGCCGGCGGACTTTCTCAAGGGCTTCCGGAACCACCGATCCGATGACGGTCGAGGCCGGACGCCGTTTCATGGCCGCCTCCTGATGGGCGACAAAGATCTCATGAAACGCACGGATGTCGCCGGTCGGCGCCGTAAGAACCGTCTTGAGATTCTTTTCATGCCAGGTGGCGACTTTGGTGTTGGTATTGCCAATGTCGATGACAATAACGGGCGCGTCCGGGTCGTAGGGAGGAAGCTTGATCATGGCGATGGTAATTCTATGACAAATATGGAGCGTGTGGAAGCAAGTTGAAGGTATGGCCATTTCCCGTCGTTTTTGCCATGAAGAAAACCCCAGAAACCAAGCGCACTCGCCATGAATTTGTTCAATCGAGCGCTCGGCGTCGGGCATCGCCGATATGTGACGATTGGCGAAAATCGCAAGAGGATGCTATCGTGCTGGAAATAAAGGCGTTAGAAGCCAATCGTTGCGAGCAAACCCTCGCCTTCCCAGGCTGGACGTCGTCGGTTCGAATCCGGACGCCCGCTGTGAACTATCAGCAACTTCGCTGAACATTAGTGAGCGCGCGCCTGCCTGCTGGCGCGCCGTTGTCCTTCTCAGTTGACCCAATCATTCCTCATGGAGGATCGCCATGGATTCGCTACTGCGTCGAAGTTGCATTTGTCTCATGTCAGCTTTTTCTGCTGTTTGCATCGCTCAGAATCCGCCTGCGCATGAAAGTGTCTTTGTCGCGAATCAGGCGATGGTTGGAGGCGATCCGGCGTGTCCCGGGGAAGGCAGTTGCTGCGTTGCGCATGGCGGACCGGGGTGCGACAATGCGACCTGTTGCAACAACGTGTGTGGGGCCGATTTTCTCTGTTGCTTCTTCTGGGACAGTGAATGTGTGTCCTTGGCCGATTCGATGTGCTCGGTCTGCGCGGGCACGTGTCCGGGTTCAGGCGATTGTTGCACGGCCCATGCGGGCGGGGGCTGCGGCGATGCAAACTGCTGCGAGCTGGTCTGCTCCACCATGCCGGCCTGCTGCGAGACGGGATGGTCGGCGGCCTGCGCTACGAAAGCCCTCCAGATTTGCGATGAATGCGACGTGCCGCCGCCTTTTGAGTGTCCGCAACCCGGTGATTGCTGCACGGGGCGTGACTCGTCGCCGGGATGCGACCGGGCCGCATGCTGCCAGACGGTCTGTGAGATGGATTCGGTGTGTTGCACGAAATTTTGGGATAATATCTGCGCGCGAGAAGCAGCGGAACACTGCGTCCATGTTTGCGAGTGCGAAACGTACGGCGATTTTGACGCGGACGCAGCGATCAATCTGCACGATACGGCCGCCTTTCTGAATTGCTATTCCGGCAGTGGAGCATCACCCGCCCATGCTGCATGTGCGTGTGCTGATTATGAGGGCGACGGTGATGCGGACCTGGACGACTTCGGCGTCTTCGTTGACTTCATGGACTAAAATTGCTGTTCAGCAAACCACTCCTAGTGACCGCAAGCGGGGTCGGCTGGTAAATCCGGGCCGGTAAAACATGATTGGAGAATTGCGAAATCGGCGAGATCAACGTCGGAATCACCGTTGAGGTCGGTGTGGGAGCAATCGGGCGTAATGAGGCCTGTGCCAGGACCGGTTGCGCAGCGATTCTGAATGCCGGCATCCGGCGCGGCCACGTGCAGGTCGAGATCAAAGTCCGGGGCGGCGAAGGGGACCGGTGCGGAAACATGCAGGAACGGCGTTCCGCCCAGTGATGGTTCAAAGATGATATTGCGATTCCAGAAAAAGTTCATGCCCATAACGCCGTCGAGCGATCCCCCTTCGGGCGACTGTAAATCGAGCACGATGAAGGGGGCGCGGGAAAATTCCAGCGCCCCGCCCAGGGCGTTCATTTTCGCGTAATCGATATAATAGCCGGGCACGTCCTCCGACAGGCCGCCCACGCCGCAGACGTCGACGACGAAATCGGGCTCCAAAGGCAAGTTCAGATCGGCTGCAATTCCGGGGCTGATGATCGAACTTTGGGCACCGGTGTCCACCATGACGCGGGCCGTTCTTCCGAAGTTTTTGGGACTGGCCGGACCTTGCCGCAGTTGCAAGTTCGCGAAAAAGACTGCGCCGGTTGGAAACGATGCGGGGGTGAGAGATAACTGCGTGGGCAGGTAGGGGGTCTCGAGGTCTTCGAAATCGGGGTAAAAGCTCGACGTAGTGACCGGACTCAATCCTCCGAGTTCCATGGACATTTTTCGCGAAAACGTGGGCAGCGGAAGGGTCTGGTTTTGGATTTGCACGTCCGGCCCCTGAAAGTAGCGGCCGTCGTACAAGACCTTCCGAGGCGTATCCACGCGAATTATGGAGTTGAAAAAGGACAACAGCGGCGTGCCTACGACGGCAGTCAGCTCCTCGCCGTTTCCGCAATCCAAGTCCGGTCCCACCACCACAGACACATTCGAATGACCGACCAGTAGGGCGAAGTTCAATTC